>CAZZJG010000193.1:0-1533 GCA_964654395.1 uncultured Candidatus Izemoplasmatales bacterium | reverse complement strand
AAACCCTCCCACATAGAAATAGTAATAACACCTTTTTCTCTATCAACATCTTGAATAAATTCCTTATGAAAGGGAATAAGAATTGTTTTTGTCGCTAAAGCAACCTCAAGAATTGCCCCTTGTGGCATATCGCGCACATCTTTTACAGTTCCTTTTTGGTTGTCAAGAATAACAGTCATACCAATGAGTTCGTCGAAGTAATATTCACCTTCTTGGAGCTCATCACGATCTTCTTTTCGAATGAATAACTCACAACGTTTGTACTTCTCACAGTCATTGATATGAGTAAACTCTTCGAAATCAATATATTCAAGTCCTTTTTTACTTTGATATCTTTTTACTGTTACAGGGACATATGTATTTTGATAGCCAATAAATAGCTTGTTCCCTACGCGAAAACGTGATTCTTTAAAATCACTGTCACTTTTTACTTTTAGTGTTCCTTTTAATCCATGCGTATTAACAATGATGCCAACTGGAATAAGATTGTTCATAAAAAACCACCTACTTTGCAAATATAATGCGTTCAGATTCAAACAGTTTCGTTGTGAAAACAACTAGTAAGCCAACATATAAAAGCGACGATAAAACCATTAGTGCTATATGAAATGGCACAACTTCAAATGTTAAAATGGATATTAATATATTCACACTAGAATAAATGGGAATAATATAATACAGTGCATTTGACGCACCTTCACCACTAAACATCGTCGAAACAGAAATCACAATAGACAGAAAATATAAAGGCAAAACGAGCATGGATGCTTCCTTAACGCTTCTTGCGATTGTACTAAGCATAGCAATCATACCAACAATCACAAGCACAGTAGAAATGAGCACAATAACAATTTGCATGTACTCTACAGGGCCATATATGCCTGCATCTAAAGATGTTCCTTGCATTAATTTAGGCAGACTTAATAAAATCCCTACAAGACTGGAAGCAGCACTAAAAAGAGAAATCACAGACAGCCCTAAAATCTTTCCGAGTGCTAGGTCACTACGTTTAATTGGTGTCACAAGCAATGTCGCAATCGTTCCGCGTTCTTTTTCCCCCGCAATCGCATCAGGTCCAATTGACATCGCACCACTAAAAAGAAACAACACAATTAACATCGGTAAAAGAGACGCAAAACCTTGACCTAAAGCTTTGTCTTCATCCATTATTATATGATTAGGATTATCTTGGTCCATCGTAAAAACAATAACGTCAGTCCCAAATCTTTTATATTAAACTACTTGTTGATAACTATTAAGCGCATTTAAAACTACGCTATATGCATTTTCACTATATCTTTCACCTGGGTTATAAGATGTTTTTATATCAGGTATTGAAGAAACAGTATAGTCTAGTAGTAACTCTTCAAAATTTTCAGGAAATGAAATAAGTAAATCCGCCTCACCAGCCAACAACTCTTCTTTTACCTTTTCTTCCAAACTATCGTCATACTCACGATATTCAAATATTCTTCCAGTATTTTCTAGTGCCTGCGTTATTGAATCAGGCATATTTTCTTCATAAACAATAAT
>CAZZJG010000192.1:0-1569 GCA_964654395.1 uncultured Candidatus Izemoplasmatales bacterium | reverse complement strand
TATCTGGACAAAATATGAGCGAGTTATACTACACAAATGTTTTGTTGATAGTGTCATATTTTATAATAATGACAAGTTTTATATCCGCACTTTTTTGTTTTATTCATAGCATCGCATGTAAAGAATATAGTGTTATTTGGCAGAGCGTAAAAATGATTATAAGCGGGATATTGCTTTATGCAATGATTGTTGCTCTTGCGCTTACCGCCATATATTAAAAGCGGCATCAGCCGCTTTGTTTTTCAAAAAATTCCTTTAGATAATGTACAATACCATCTTCCGTGTTATCAAATGAAGTAATATCATCAGCGTGTAATTTTAAATCTTCACTAGCGTTTTTCATTGCAACGCCAAGACCAGCGAATTGTAACATATCAATATCGTTATGTGCATCGCCAAAAGCAATAATGGACTGTCTGTCGAATCCAAGATAATCAGCTACATGTTTTAGTGCTTTTCCTTTGTTAGTTATTGGTGTATATATCTCAATAACATAGTTATATCTTGAACCCCAATTTCTTGCGAATAGGTCCCCTTTGAAAGTGGTAGAAACATATTCTTCTAGTAGTGGCGCTTTCCCTTCATGACAGATGATGAGAAATCCGTTGGGGTCTTCGTGCAAAATATCGCGAAACGGTCCTGTTGTAAGGCTTGCGCCATTAAAATAGTGCAACAAAGGTCTGATTTCTTCAGTGTCTTCAAATAAATATATGTCATCTTGCACTTCACCAAAAGCGTTTTGGATGATTGTTTGGTTTTCTTCAAACAAACGGATAACCCATTCTTTTGGGATTGTTACATTTACTATTGGAAAATCTTTGTCGTTTTTACTTGTGATTAACGCACCGTTATAGTTAATAATGGGGCTTGTTAGACCAAGAGCTTTGTGAAATGCTTCGCTACTGCGAAACGGTCTGCCGGTAGCTATAACAATTTCATGTCCTTGTTTGTTTAATTGTTTAAGGTAGTTAATCGTATTAGGCGAGATGGTTTTCCAGTCAAATAACAAGGTGCCATCTAAATCAAGTGCAATCAAATATCGTTTCATGTGCATCACCTCATTGTACTATAGCATACTCCAAAAAGATTAACAACAGTTTGTGTTTGTGATATAATAAATAAGATAAAATGAGGTGACAATATGCCAGATTCTTTTAACTTATCCATCGTCATAAACTTCGTTTTAGGAATGATTACTGGTGTCATTGCTTTTTTAGGTTTGTTTATCTTCTTTTCTTGGCGGGGAAAACATATTGATTTAAACGCTATAAAACGCCCTGAAGTTGATGTTAGTGAAGAAGACCTTAAACAACTTGTTTTATTAAAACAACAGAAATTAAAACGATTGATTAAATACGATTCAGATGGCGCTTTTAAAAACACATAATCTATTTCGTATGAAGTAATAGAAGAAATCAGTCGATATTTTTTCCCTAAATCTCGTTACCCGAAGCTTGAATTAAGCAATAATGAGATGTAGATGCTTAATCATTAAATTACAGATCGTCTAGATCTAATAATGGATATACCAATCTTGAAGCATGCGAAAAGATTGCGTGTAATACAAAT
>CAZZJG010000191.1:0-1585 GCA_964654395.1 uncultured Candidatus Izemoplasmatales bacterium | reverse complement strand
ACATGGGTGTTGAACAGGTTAAAGCTGCGGTTAATGAACAAGCAATTGAAAGTGAAGTCGTTTACCGTAATACTATTGACTTTTTAGTAGACAATCTCGAAGTTGAATAAATATTACTCCCCAAGATTTTCTTGGGGATTTTCATAGGAGGACACATTGATTAAATTAGTTGTGACAGATATGGACGGTACGTTCCTAAGACCTGATCTTTCTGTGTCAAAAAATAATTTAGTGGCTGTGAAGGAGTTAAATCAACATGGAGTTCATTTTGCGATAGCGACTGGCCGGCCAGATCAACTTATGAAAGAATATGTTGATAAACTAGGTCTAAAAGAACCAATAATCATGTCAAATGGGAGTATTATTGGCCATCCTTTTCAGGCGCAAAGAGTGTGGGAAAAGACGCTTTCTAGTAGTACATTAAAAGCGTTATTTCAAGTTCTTGATAAAGCTGAAATGGATTATTTGATTTATACAAAAGAAGCTATTATTACTAGGGATAATGAACGATATCGCTTTTTTCAACAACGAAACGAAACACTGCCTAAGCACCAACGAGCTGAATTTATAGTTACGGAACAACCTTCCTATTCATTGAATGATAAAAAAGCGTATAAAGTGCTTGTTTTAGAAAACAATGCACAAAAGTATAAGAAATATTTTAACTTGTTTTCTAGTTGGGAAGATGTCGAGGTTTACCAAAGTCAAAAGACATTTATTGATATTAATCCGCAAGGAATTAGTAAAGGTAACGCTATTATTCAATTAGCAAATTATTATGGCATCGATGTAAAAGATGTTGTAGTATTTGGAGACCAACATAATGACCTAGAAATGATGAAAACTGCCGGTATAGCAGTGGCGATGGGGAATGCAATTGAAGAAGTGAAACAGGTCGCAGATTTTATTACAACAACAAATGAAGAAGATGGCTTTGCAAGATGGATTAATGACCATATCTTACATTCTAACTAAACTATTCCTGTTTCTGCGTATTGACGTGATATAATTAGATTAAGGTGATGTAATTATTTATTGTAAATGGGGTGAAATGATGAAACTAAGAGGAATTGCAGCTAGTGAAGGGATTGCTATTCAAAAAGCAGTAGTACTAGATGAAGTGTCTCTTTCAATCAAGAAAGAATCAAATCTCTCACCCAAGCAAGAAAAGAATCGCCTAAATCAAGCGATTGAAGAAGTAACAAAACAACTTGAGTCAATACAAAGCAAAATACATTCGCAAAAACAAATCATTAAGCCGGATATTGAAGCACACAAACAAATGGTGAATGATCCTGAACTGTACAAACAGGTAGAAAGACTTTTGAATGAACAAAAGGTTACTGCTGAATATGCCTTTGAACAAGTTGTTAACAACTACATAAAAAAACTTGAAAAGACAGGAAGTGAGTATTTTAAAGAACGCTCACTTGATATTAAAGATGTGAAAAGACGTGTTCTTGCTGCGCTGTTAGGAGTTCGTCTACCAAGTTTACTTGCAATTAATGAAGAAGTTATACTTGTTGCTCACGATTTAACACCTTCCATGACGGCGCAACTAAATCGACAATATGTCAAAGGGTTT
>CAZZJG010000190.1:0-1698 GCA_964654395.1 uncultured Candidatus Izemoplasmatales bacterium | reverse complement strand
GAAACAAAATTGATTGAAACAAACAAGCAAAGAGTTTTAATGGATGCAAAACTCAATACTACTGAGGGAGATTCTTTGTTCCTTGCGAGCAAAGAAGAATATGAAGAGTATTTATTAACGGGGGATGAACATGTCTTTTCTTTCGGTGAGGGAACATTGCTTTTTTTGAAAAAGGAAAATGGAGAAATTATACCTGCAACACTAGATAATGGGGAGCAAGTAAAAGACGTGCTTTACTTTGAGCAGTTTGGCGATTATGGAATCCTTGCATTAAGACCAAGTCTTGTTGATTCCATGACGTTTAGTGACATGATGCAAAGTGCGCATTATAATGGCTTACTTTACTTTGTATATCTTCCCACCGGCAAGATGCAAGCAAGCATGAATGTTAAGTTACAAACCTCTGAATATGTGAATGAATATGTAGATGAGACAAGATATGAAGTAACTGCTTTACCAGGCGAACCTGTTTATATCTCACAGGTGGAAAAAACACTTGATGATAGTGGCAATATCATTGAAAATGAAGTAAGCGTTATGGCGCTGGATGAAAATGGTGACCCTATCCGCTTTATAGGTGTGCCATATGCCCACAACGTAAAAGAAGAACCAATTCTAGATGAAATGGGAAATGAAATCTTTGACGCTAATAACAATCCCTTATCAAAAAAAGTTATAACAGTTTTTTTTGATGAAAATCAAAACCCAATGCTTTCCGACACATTTGAAGCTACCATCATTTATCAAAACATAGTCAAAGAAAAACATATTGATTACTATATTGAAACAACTCCTAACGAATTAACCGATTTTGGTCAAAGATATTTAGACTTTGTTTTGTGGCATCACAAAAACAAAGAAGTTAGCCCATACCTCCTTTCAGAAAATCCCGTCTTATTAGGAGAAATGGGGTTATACTTTACATCATGGAATGAATTAGGTGAAGAGGTATTACAGGTTCTATCATATGATGAAACACTTCAAAGACTTACTATCAAAGATGTACTTAACCTTACCAAAGCAGGATTTGATGAATGGAATGTATATTTTGATATAACGCGTTCTCGCTTAATACTAGATATGCAAAATGAACCAATCATTATTTATGATTTTGAAAGTGGCATTTCTACCATAAAAGAAACAGAGCACATGAACATCGCAACAATCAATGATTCTGAGGTGCTTTTAGTCAGTGAATTTTCCACTTATCAAGCAGATCAAGTATACATGACAAACGTAATCGCCAAGTTAGATGTTGATGGAAACCTTTTAACCTATCCTGTAACTTTAAATCCCACAGAAAGAGTTTGTATAGGCGATTGCCTTGAAACAGCGCGCATTTCCATTGAAACATCTTACGGCATTTCTGATTACTATGTAAATCTACTCTATCAAGAAGGAGAAGAAATAGCTTCTTCTATGACCATTGAAGTCGTTTCTATGAAGATATTGGATGATGCATTCATTTGTGAAGACGTTGGGGGTTGTTGGAAAACAATACAAAATGATGTTGTTGATGCATCTAATAACGTAATTTTAACCACCTATGAATCAGAATGGGTCGCAGAGGGCGAGAAGATGGGCCCACTTTACATCCAATATAGGTTAGATGAAAACACAAACTTTGAGTATCAAACACAGTGGAAAACAGATACACTTTACTGTGACAATGAAATCGGATGTGTGAGTGGTGTATCT
>CAZZJG010000189.1:0-1730 GCA_964654395.1 uncultured Candidatus Izemoplasmatales bacterium | reverse complement strand
TTTTAGTTATTTCATGTAAATCAATAACACGCTTGATAAGATATAATTGTTTTTAGCTTTGACGCCAATAGGCGTTTATGCCCTCTAAAATGAAACAGATAATGAAAAAGTCTGTTGGTTGAAGGATAGCATTCCTATGGGCTAAATGCTCCGTTCCTTTTGTTAGTGATGGTAAGTATTTATGTACTCCTGTTTCAATCATTGTTTGAAATGCTTTTGTTCTGTGTGGGGAAGGAATGAGATAATTTAATTCTTGAATTAACCTTTCGACAGAGATAGTTTGTATTAAATTTGCTGTTTCTTTAATGGCTTCTTTTGTCTTGATTTCGATTTCGAAACCAAGTTTTGCCTGAAAACGAAATGCTCGTAAAATTCTTAATGCATCTTCTGTGAAACGTTGTTTAGGATTACCAATTGCACGGATGAGTTGTTTTGAAAGATCTTTTTTTCCGCCGACATAGTCTAGTATTTGTTGGTCTTCATCCATTAATAACGCATTGATAGTAAAATCACGACGAATCACATCTTCTTCTACTGTTTTTGAAAAACTCACTTCACTAGGATAACGGTGCAAAACATATTTTCCTTCCTTACGAAAAGTTGTAACTTCATAGGCATTTTCACCTATCCAAACTGTTACGCCACCAAATTTCTTCCCAGTATGTTTCACGCGGTCAAAAAAAGTTTCTACTTCGTCAGGTTTTGCGCTTGTCGTAATATCAATATCGCTTGTTTTTAGGCCTAATAAATAATCTCTTACGAATCCGCCTACAATGTAAGCGTCAAATCCATTTTCTTTTAATTTGCTTAAAATCGAAAGTGCTCCTACCAAGTTTTGATCCATTTAAATCACCAAAGGCATTATACAACATTTATGATTTGTTTTCCATCGAATAAGCAAGTTTTGTGTGCTATACTGTTAAGGGTGATGCATATGAAAAGCATTCGTGAAACAGTGCAAACAGAGATTATTATTCAAAAATCACGTTTCATTAATTATCTAATACCTGTTCAAAGCGTAAAGGAAGCAATGAAACAGTTAAGTCAGATTAAACAAAATCATCCTACAGCTACACATCACTGTTATGCGTATATCATCGGACAATCAGCACAGTTACAAAAATATGATGACGACGGTGAACCTTCAAGAACAGCGGGATTGCCAATGCTAGATGTACTTATAAAACAAGACATCACTGATATTATTGCTATTACAATTAGGTATTTTGGAGGTATTAAACTTGGTGCTAGCGGGCTTGTTAGGGCTTATTCTAGCAGTGTTTCAAAATCTTTAAAAATTGCAATACCAGCTATATTAACACGCTTTATGATTGTGAAACTCCTTATTCCATTTTCAGAGATTGGTCATGTAGAACATTTTATTAGGAGCAATTACAAATTAATCGAGACAAAATATACAGAATATGTTGAATATTTAGTTGAAATTGAAGAATCTAATTATACAGCTTTTACATCTTCAATTACTGAAAGAACTAGAGGTTTAAGCATCGTTAATGTAGTTGCAACAAAGGACCGTTATATTTGATTGATATAAACGGTCTTTATTATTGTAATTGTAATGATGCTTGAATTAGGAAGGAAAATGCTTTTGTTAATAGATACGTAAAAATAATCACGGTAAAAAAATAAATTAATTGAATTTCTTTTGCCTTTCCTTTGTGGAAAATTTTGTCAAATTGAACAGCCTTAAACAAGGATAAATTTAATAC
>CAZZJG010000188.1:0-1740 GCA_964654395.1 uncultured Candidatus Izemoplasmatales bacterium | reverse complement strand
ACCTGGTTTGATAAAGGTATCATTAAATTTAGCAGTTGAAAAAATGCGGCAGTTGCGCGTAATAATAGTGTTTTTGGGAATTTTAACGTTTGTGGCGATTGCATTGATACCACTTTTTAATAAATTAGGTTTTTCTTTATTTGGTGTATAGTCATCGCCATCACCAATTATGACATTTTCTTCAATTACACATCTTTTATCGATGATTGCATTTTGGATAAAGGCACCAGGCATGATTTCCGTATCATTTAAGATTACACTATTGATAATGGTTGCCCCAGGGTGAACGATAACACCAGGTGAAAGAACAGAACGCTTAACTGTACCTGCAACGATGCATCCATTTGAAAGCAGCGCTTGTGAAATGAGAGCTTTTGAACCGATTTTTACACTTGGAAGTTTTTCACTTTTTGTGTAAATTCGCCAGTTACGGTCGTACATATCTAGTGGAATTTTATCGACAGTCTCGGTTAATTGGATATTGGTTTCTAAGTATGCATCAAACGTTCCGACATCTTTCCAATAATCCTCAAACACGTACGCAAACATATCCGTTTTATCAAGTAAGTAGGGTATGATATGTTTACCAAAATCAAGGTCAGGAGCTTTTACAGTTGTGATAGCTTCAAGCAAGGTTTCTGTTTCGAATATATAGATACCCATAGATGCAAGATTGCTATTAGCTTTAACTGGTTTTTCGTCAAAATGGATAATTTTGTGTGATTCGTCTGTTGTCAAGATGCCAAAACGATGAGTATCTTTCCAAGCAACAGGTTGAACAGCGATAGTGACTTTTGCGTTGTTTTGTTCATGGAATGTTACTATTTTGCGATAGTCCATCTTGTAGATGTGATCACCAGATAAAATTAAAACGTATTTTGGATTTCTTCGTTTGATGTATTCGATGTTTTGTAATACAGCATCTGCAGTGCCACTATACCATTCTTTATGTGGCTGCAGTAACGTTAATTTCGAATCCCTACGGTCGAGATCCCATGGTTTCCCAACGCCGAGATGTTCATTGAGTGATAATGGTAAATATTGCGTTAGTATCGCAATATCATAGATCCCGCTATTAGTGCAGTTACTGAGAGTAAAATCAATAATCCGGAACTTTCCTGCAAAAGGTACTGCAGGCTTTACACGGTTTTCTGTTAAAATATCTAACCGGCTTCCTCTCCCACCAGCTAGAATTAGAGCTAAAGTTTCATTCATATTCATTTTCCTATGTTATGGTATAACGCTAGGTACTTTGAAGCAGATTGTTTCCAGCTGAAATCTTGTAACATGTCACGTTTTATAATTTCCTTCCATTGCTTTTTATCACCGTAATATACTTCAAGTGCGTTTAAAATAGCGTGTAAAAGGTCAGAACTATCATAATTTTCAAAACCAAATCCTGTTCCTTCACCCGTAAATTTATTAAAAATTTCTACGGTATCACGTAGACCACCTGTTTTTCTGACAATCGGGACTGTGCCATATTTCATACTGATGAGTTGAGCTAAGCCACATGGTTCAAAGCGTGAAGGCATTAAAAACATATCGCACCCTGCGTAAATCTTACGCGCCATTTCATCACTATAACCGATGTATACACCAACTTGTTTTGGGTGGCGCATATGCAGTTGATTAAAATATTCTTCGTATTGATTGTCTCCGCTTCCTAAAAGGACAAATTGCACTTTTTTTTGAGTTAAAAGGTCTTCAATTACATCCATAATTAAGACTAGTCATTTT
>CAZZJG010000187.1:0-1801 GCA_964654395.1 uncultured Candidatus Izemoplasmatales bacterium | reverse complement strand
AGACGGGCGTACATTTTTCTTCGTATTTAGGGGGTGTAGAACTTACAATAGCAATGCATCGAGTGTCTCATTCGCCATATGATAAGATCATTTTTGATGTTGGTCATCAAAGTTATACACACAAAATTTTAACTGGACGTGCTGCTGAGTTTTCCACTTTACGTAAATATAATGGTCTTTCTGGTTACTTGAAACGTTCGGAAAGCGAACATGATATTTATGAAGCAGGGCATTCTTCAACATCTCTTGCCGCCGCTGCTGGAATTGAGTTTGCTAAGAAGTATACTGGTAAAAACTATAAGGTTGTAGCATTAATAGGTGATGGTGCATTAACAAGCGGAATGGCTTTTGAAGCATTAAATTTTCTTGGTGCTCATGGTGACCAACAACCGATTATTATTTTGAATGACAATGAAATGTCGATAAGTAAAAATATTGGATATTTTTCAAAAGTTTTAGGTCATATTCGCACAAAAGCAGCGTATCGCACTATTAAGGTTGGTGCTTTGAAGTTAGTTCCCCGTTTTTTGCGTAAACTGACATCAAAAGTGGAGCGTGCTGTCAAAGGATTTTTAACTGATAATACAATATTTGACGATTTAGGTTTTCAATATTTTGGACCTATAGATGGGCACGATATCAAAGAATTAATTAGGTTTCTAGAAGCTGCGAAACGTTCAAATCGACCTTGCGTTGTTCATGTTACTACGCAGAAGGGAAAGGGATACGAATATAGTGAAAATGATCAAAATGGGTTATGGCATGGCGTCAGTCCTTTTGACATCGAAACGGGCCAAGTACGCGCTAAGGAGGATACAACGTCGTGGTCAAATGTAATCGGTCATTATATGATGCATATAGCAGAAAGCGAGAGTGAGTTTGGAATTGTTATTCCAGCAATGATTGCTGGTAGCGGACTCATTGAATTTGAACTACGTTTTCCTGAACGGATTCATGACGTTGGTATTGCAGAACAACTTTCAGTCACTATGGCCAGTGGACTAGCGATTGAAGGAGTTAAAGTGTTTTGCCCAATTTATTCAACGTTTTTACAAAGAGCATACGATCAAGTTAATCATGATGTCGCACGACAAAGCTTAAATGTTGTTTTTGGTATTGATCGCGCTGGCATTGTTGGTGGTGATGGTGAAACACACCAAGGTGTTTTTGATATTCCTATCTTACGTCATTTACCTAACATGACGATTATTCATCCTAGAACCCCTAAGGAAGCTTTTCAAGCACTGAACTATGCATTTTATAAAAAAGAAGATGGCCCCGTAGCTATCCGTTATGAACGTGGGAGTGTGAAATTTGATAAGAACGATGCTATACCGCAAGAGTTATTGTCGTTAAAATGGGAAACTCTTCGCGAGGGAAGGGGACCAATTTTCCTTGCGTTTGGTAGTATATTAGATCAAGTTTTAAACCATCCAAAGACACAAGAATTAGATATTATGATTGTTAATGCGAGAATCATCAAACCACTAGATGAGAAGATGATTAAATCTTTATTGAAAGAAAATAGGCACATTTTGGTTTATGAAGAGTCATCATTACTTGGTGGATTTGGTTCTAGTATTTTGGAATACTTAAGTGTAAATGGATTTGAAACTTCAAAAGTTCACCTTATGGGATTACCCGATGAATACATTCAACACGGTAGTAAAGAGGAAATACTAAAACAATATAAGATGGATGTTGCTAGTGTAATCGCTAAATTAGAAGAATATGCTAAATAGGAGGGTGCTATGTTACGTCACATTAGTGTCCGCAATTTCGCTATCATAGAAAATTTAGA
>CAZZJG010000186.1:0-1808 GCA_964654395.1 uncultured Candidatus Izemoplasmatales bacterium | reverse complement strand
CGATATCCTTTAAGTTTGGAACAAGTTCGATATAAACATAATGTCATTCTTTACAATAATAATCGTCCTTTTGTTTATTATATGGTAAATCGATAAAAACAGAATAATATTTCTTAGTACATTAAAAAGACATGCTAGATTTTTATTAATCTAATATGTCTTTTCTTTATCGAGTCAGTTTTAAACAAATACTTTTAACATTGTATTTAATTATATAATTCCCATACCGAACGCTGCAGCAAAAACAAGAGAAATAGTTGTCATTAGTTTAATGAGAATGTCAATTGACGGACCTGCGGTATCCTTGAAAGGATCTCCTACTGTATCACCGGTTATAGCGGCTTTATGCGCTTCACTGCCTTTTCCACCGTGTTTACCCGTTTCAATAAGTTTTTTAGCATTATCCCAAGCGCCACCAGCATTAGCCATGAAAATTGCTAGCATGATGCCAGTTACAAGTGTGCCAGCAAGCATTCCCCCAAGGACCTCAGCGCCAAAAAGATAACCAATTAATAGTGGCGTAACAATTGCAAGCAGTGCGGGGAACATCATTTCTTTAAGAGCCGCATTTGTCGAAATAGCAACACATTGAGCGTAATCAGGTTTTTCAGTACCATCTAAAATACCAGGCATTTCTTTAAACTGACGACGCACTTCTTCAATCATTTTGTTCGCAGCCTTTCCTACAGATTTAATAACAAGTGAAGAGAAGAAGAAAGCTAACATTGCGCCAATTATTAAGCCTGCCATAACTTTAGGTGCCGCAACATTAATACCAGGTAGATTTGCTTTACGGATAAATGCACTAAACAAAGCAATCGCTGTCATCGCAGCAGAACCAATAGCAAATCCTTTTTCGATTGCAGCAGTAGTATTTCCAACCGAATCTAAAGTATCTGTTATTTCCCGAACCTTTTTGTCAAGCCCACTCATTTCCGCAATCCCACCTGCGTTATCAGCGATAGGTCCATAAGCATCGACACTAATCGTGATTCCTGCTGTAGAAAGCATTCCAACAGCCGCAAGACCAACACCAAATAAACCACCAATGAGATAAGATATGATAATGCCAAAAGCTAGAATAATAACAGGAATTAATGTAGATTCCATTCCAGTTGAAAGACCTGCAATAATATTAGTCGCATGACCTGTTTCAGACTGCTTCGCAATCGCTTTTACATGTCTGTAATCAGCTGATGTGTAAAATTCAGATACAAAACCAATTAAAACACCGACCGCAAGACCGACGACAATTGATACAAAGGGCGCAAAATCAAAAGCGAAATTACGCATGTTCATGAAAATATTATGCGCTGTATCTGTGTAAAGCGTTGAACGGAATAAATCTATAAACAGATAATTAACTATAAATGTAAGTAAAATGAATAAGCTAGCACTAATATAAGTTCCCATTTTAAGTGACTTAAAGGGGCTTTTTCCTTCTTTTCCACGAACAAGCATGGAACCAACCATTGATGAGAAGACACCCGAAATAGCAATTGCCAGTACAAACAAAACGCCATCCATTCGTTGGTCTGCTTGAAAAACTAAAGAAGCCATAGTAGCGGCTCCGATAATACTTGAAACGTAAGATTCAAGTAAATCAGATCCCATCCCAGCAACATCACCAACGTTATCACCAACGTTATCCGCAATAACCGCAGGGTTGCGCGGGTCATCTTCTGGAATACCAGCTTCAATTTTACCAACTAAATCAGCAGCGACATCAGCGGCTTTTGTATATATACCGCCTCCCACGCGGCCAAACAAAGCAATTGATGATGCACCAAGTGAGTAGCCCGCTGAGT
>CAZZJG010000185.1:0-1879 GCA_964654395.1 uncultured Candidatus Izemoplasmatales bacterium | reverse complement strand
GGACGGATAACGTTATAGATTCCGTAACTTATTCTAATGGCGATCTTGAATATACTGCGACATGGGGAGCTTATCTAGATGCTGTGTTTGGTTTGGTGTATTCCGCTCTTGCCTTAGGCATCATGGTGAAAAAAACAATACGGGGCGAAATTTCGTTAAATAAAACAGGTCTAGTACAAGCAGGCCTGTTTCTTGTAGTTTTGGGAGGAGCGCTAAATATAAGCCCAACTATAGGTAAATACGGCTTTGATATTTTACTTAACACATTTAATGCCCTTTTGATTACCTACGCTATTTATCGTTATAAGTTTCTTGAAATTAACTTATTGGTAAAACGAGGTCTGTCATTTTCATTATCTAACATTTTACTGTTTTTCATATATGCATTTCTCATTGTGTCAACCTATCGTTTCTTAACTGTTCGGTTGAATGTTACGGATAAGTGGCTTGCGATGCTTTATATGTCTCCACTCTTTTTGGTGCTTGAACCTATTAGAGCTACAACAAACTCATTTGTTCAAAGACTGTTCTATTCTGGTCAAGAAGATCGCCAACAAGTTTTGGAAGAGTTTAGTTCACTTATTAATACTAAATTAAATTTAAATCATGTCACAAATTCGCTTGTCATATCAATTACAAAAGCACTTGATGTAAAAACTTGTCATTTGTTTTTAAAAAGAACACATAATTATTATCTTCAAGCTTCATCACAAGCTGCTATTCTAAAGGATAAAGCTGTGTTTAAATTAAGTCATCCGGTTGTTAAGTGGTTTGAAAAGAATGAATCGTTATTATTAAAGACTCATGTTGATAAGCATATTCATTTTAAAGGTTTATGGGAATCGGAAAAGGCGTTGCTTACTTATCTTAATATGGAGCTAGTCATCCCGATTCATTATGCAGGCTCTTTAATAGGTTTTGTGGTGTTGTCAGAAAAAAATGATGAAACTCCGTTTAGTTTTGAGGAAATAGCGTTTTTGAAAACACTGTTAAATAATGCAGCGGCGATTATTGAGAATGCAAAAACGCTAGAAAATATGCGTGTTCAAACGATTACTGATGAACTAACAAAGTTTTATAATCACCGCCATTTTCAGGAAATAGCTAGTAATTGGATTAACAATAAGAGATTTCCTCGTTTTGGTTTAGCTATTGTTGATATTGATCAGTTCCGTATTTACAATGAGCTTTATGGCCACGCAAGTGGTGATGAGGTTTTAAAACGGATTGCTGCTATTATTCGTAAAAAGACAAGAAAACAAGATTTCCTCGTGCGATATGGTGGGGAAGAGTTTGCGATTTTGTTCCCTGAATATGACCGTAAAAAGACGCATGAAGCATCTGAAAGAATTCGAAGTGAGATTGAATCAGAATTTCTTAGATCAAATGATATTCGTGAATTTATTACAGTTACCATTGGTTTTGTCGCTTATGATGAAGATGGAACGGCTTTGGATGCATTAATTAATAAGGCATCGAAAGCAGTGTTACATGGGAAACGTTCCGGAAGAAATAAGGCTGTAGCTTTTAATGAAGAGATCGATGAAGAAAGCATGACTGCTTCTGCGCAAATCAAAGATGCATTTGTATCGAGTATTTACGCGCTTGCCGCAACTATAGATGCAAAAGACCGTTATACTTATGGTCACTCTAACAATGTCGCAGTGTTATCAGAAGCTATTGCTCGTAGAGCGGGGCTGAGTGAAAAAGATGTTGAGATTGTAAGAAATGCAGGATTGTTACATGATATTGGTAAAGTAGGCATACCAGAAAGTGTATTGTTAAAACCCGGGTATTTAACCAATAAAGAGTATGAAATTATGAAAGGACATGTTTTACAATCTGTAAACATTATTCGTCATATTCCAAATCTTATTGA
>CAZZJG010000184.1:0-1882 GCA_964654395.1 uncultured Candidatus Izemoplasmatales bacterium | reverse complement strand
AATTAAGAAAAAAATGCCATCTTAATGTGCAAAAGAACTTCAAACCCTTACAATGGAAAATACAATATGTGTGGTGGAAAAATAGAAAACAATGAAGCTCTATTAAACAGTGCTTACCGTGAGCTTTACGAAGAAACAGGGATTACTAAAAATGAAATTACCTTAAAACCATTTATGGATTTTATATGGCATCAGACAAACACAAAAATGCATGTCTTTGTTGGAAAATTACAGCAAGAAGTATCATTAATCGAAGAAATACATCCACTTTATTGGATCCCTCTATCAGAAAATTTCTTTGATTTAAAATTATTCGCGGGTGAAGGAAACATTGGTCATATGGTAGAAATATATCGGTTAGTTGAAGGTGAGTTATTTGATGAATAAATATGAAAGCTTTTGGCAATGGTTTATCACTATTGAACAAGAATTACATGATAACCTCGAACAGGATCCTGATAATTGGGCCTTATTAATTCAAGAACAAATTTCACTTGTTCACAAAGATCTAGTGTTTGATATTCCCTTTGAACAAAAACAAAACAAACATGAATTCATTATTTCTGCTGACGGAGATGCTACATTATTTTCTGTAGTTGATGATTTAATAGAATGTGCACCAGAATTAAAAAACTGGATTTTAGTTGCCCTTAGACCAAGGACAAACCAAATGGATCAAGCAATAGAACTTGATGGACTTTATCTTTCTTATGATGATATATTCTATCAAGTACATTCTTACACCTTGCCATTAAAACTCACAATCTTTATCAAAGATTACGATGGGAAAGATCAACGCTATGTCCACGGTTATTTTCTACTGTTTGACACCTTGATTGGTGAGAGAAATGTAGCGCTTTATACAGAAACATTAGGAGTACATCCTTATAATACGGAAGATGCTAGACCTTTTGTCACCCTTCGCGATTTGTTCGATGAACTAGAAAAAAAAGAACTACCGCAGTAGTTCTATTTTGACTTATCAGTCTTGCAGGTACTAATACCAAATAAAGAATACAACCCACAATGGCTAATTGCTCCCGTTACAATCGAAACTACCGCAGGAAGCAATAACCATAACCAAGCTCCTTGTAAGATAAAAGCGACAATAATTAGAATTGCACCGATTCCAAACCGGATGTATCGGTCAACTGTACCAACATTTTTTTCTTTCATAACCACCTTTCCTTTCCTTATCTGTTATTATTATAACATAAAATACCATAGTAATGAAATGATACACATGCATTCAAATAGAAGGTGATGAAATGAATCAGTATACATTAATCGCAACGACCCCATTTGGACTTGAAGCTGTTGTAAAACGAGAGTTGACGCATCTTGGTTTTTCGTCAATGCAAGTAGAAAACGGTATAATTCGTTTTTTAGGAACAAAACGTGACATTGTTAGGTGTAATATATGGTTACGGAGTGCTGATAGAGTTTATATTGAAATAACCAAATTTAAAGCTACCACTTTTGATCAGTTATATGATGAGATTAAGCGAGTACACTGGCAGAACTATATTGATAAAGATGGCAAAATTTTACTTGATGCAATAAGCGTTAAAAGCAAACTCTATAGTTTGAGAGATATCCAAAAAATCAGTAAAAAAGCTATCGCTGACAGACTTATGTTTTTTCAAAAAGCAAATTGGCTTTCTGAAAAAGGCGCTTTATATCGAGTGCGTGTTACAATTCATAAAGACTTTGTAACTGTTTGGCTTGACAGTTCAGGAGATGGTCTTCATAAACGAGGTTATCGTGTTCAAACAGTTGAAGCACCTTTAAAAGAAACATTGGCAGCTGCTTTGATTCAGCTAAGTTTTTGGAATCCTAGCCGTTTTCTATATGATGTTTTTTGCGGTTCTGGCTCATTCCC
>CAZZJG010000183.1:0-1917 GCA_964654395.1 uncultured Candidatus Izemoplasmatales bacterium | reverse complement strand
ATGGTGAAGACGCAATTACTTTTTATATTCAAAAAAGTAGTGAATTTGCTACAACAGATGTAACCCATGAAATCCAAAAAGTATTAGATGAAGCAGCGAACACTAAAGAGGGATTACAATTTACAATTTTGTTCAACCAAGGAGATTACATCGACCAATCAATTGGAAACGTAACAACAAATCTCATTTATGGGGCTATTCTTGCAGTTGTTGTGTTGCTTCTATTTTTAAAAAGTTTACGAGCAACAGGCATCGTTGCTTTATCAATACCTATTTCATTGATGTTTGCGATTGTCATGATTTATTTTAGTGGCATTACACTTAACATTGTATCAATGGGTGGGTTAGCACTAGGTATTGGTATGTTAGTGGATAACTCAATTGTTGTGATTGAGAATATTTACCGACTTCGAAGCGAAGGAGCTTCTAAAAAGGAAGCGGCGATGGAAGGTGCTAAACAAGTTTCAGGTGCAATTACAGCATCCACAATCACAACTATTAGCGTATTCGTTCCTGTTATGTTTATTGAAGGATTTATCAAAGAAATATTTTTACAAATGGCACTTACAATTATCTTTAGTTTAACTGCCTCACTAGTTATTTCATTAACGTTAGTACCTGCAAATTCTGCAAAAGTCATGGAAAAGAAAAAAAGCAAAGCAGATGAAGAATCACGCTTTAAAATCATCTATCAAGATGCATTAATGCTTGCAATGCGTTTTAAAGCGTTAGTGTTATTAATCGTCCTAGGTTTATTTGGATTATCAATAGGTCTTGCATTAAACAAAGGCTTCATATATTTTCCAGAAAGCGATGAAGGACAGATTTCAATATCTGTAACTAACCCTATAGAAAGACCGCTCACATATCAAGAATTTGTGACCGTACTAGATGATTTATCTAACGAAATAGCTCAAATGGAAGATGTAGAAACTGTCGGGGCTTCTCTAGGTTCAATGCAAGGTCTATTCTTTGGCATGAGTAGCGTCGATAGCGCAACTATCAATGTATTATTAAAAGATGATAGAAGCATTACAACAAAAGAAGCTGAAAGTGAAATAGCAATTCTCTTAATTGAACAATTTACAACAATTGAATTTGATATTACCGGCAGTCAACAACAAACCGACGTATTAACTGGGTCAGGAATGCAAATCGAGGTTCGAGGATATGATCTAGACATCTTAAAAGAAGAAGCAGTTCAAATTGCTTCATTGATAGAAAATGTTGATGGCGTAGAGACAGTAGATAATGGTTTGGGTAGGCCATCAGATGAAATTAAAATTACCGTAGATAAGGATAAAGCGTCACGATATGGTCTTACAACTGCTCAGGTTATGCAAAAAGTAAGTGAAATAATACGTGATGTAGCAGCTACAACGAGTATTGTAATCGGTAGTGATATTTATGATCTATATGTAGTCGAACAAGCAGACTTAGTCGAACTAAATTACACCTTATCAGATTATGAAAATCTCATTATCGGGCAAAACTTTCTCAACCCTATAGAACTGGTGAAACTAAAAGACGTTGCTACTGTAGAGTTTATAGAAGGATTCCAAAGTATCTCACATAATAATGGCGTTAGATCAGTTACAATTGATGTGCAATATGAGGCTGATGCTAACATCACAAAAACCGCAAACAACATTGAAAATATTCTTCAAACATATGCCATGCCTGATGGATATGACTATTTAGTACATGGTGAAAACGAAGAAGTAATGAACGCCATGAGAACACTTCTTCTCGCTGTCGCACTAGGTGTTCTCCTAATTTACATGGTAATGGCTTCTCAGTTCCAATCACTTACTTACCCCTTTATTATCATGTTTACCATCCCCTTAGCTTTTACAGGTGGTTTCTTTATGCTTTGGCTTGCAGTAATGCCAGTAAGTGTTGTAAGTGCCATAGTAC
>CAZZJG010000182.1:0-1920 GCA_964654395.1 uncultured Candidatus Izemoplasmatales bacterium | reverse complement strand
CTGTTACAATCTTGTCATAAGAATATTATGTTATTTATGAAACTTGCGCTTTACCGTAATTCTGCTTTGATGGAAGCTTTTAAAGCACCAAGAATTTGGTTAACTCTTTGGTCTACTTCATTGGCTTCTAGTGTTTTATTCTCATCTTGGAATAACAGTTTTATAGCAACTGATTTTTGATCCTCATCTACTCCCGGTCCGTAATAAACATCAAATACTGTTGCTTCTTTAAGCATTCGTTTTCCTGTATGTTTAACAATCTCAATGATTTGACCAGCTGTTACACTTTTGTGGACAACAATAGCTAAGTCTCGCTCAATTCCAGGAAATTTCGGAATTTCTTTTATTCTTTTTAACGGACGTTTCAATTCAAACAGACGTTTAAAATCAAGTTCAAAGACAAAGACGTCTTCGAGAGCGTGTTTTCGTTCATACTCTGGATGAAGCTTTCCAATAAAACCTATTATTTCGTCTTGATGTTTAATATATGCGCTTTGTCCTGGATGTAAATTTTTTAAATCGTTTGCGGGAACAAATGATAGCCTTTTAATCGCAAGTGAATCAAATAAACTTTCCAGCACACCTTTTACATCAAAGAAATCTACTTTTTTCACAACTGATTGGACAAAATTATGTCGTAAACGACCCATCAAAGCACCACAAAGAACCTCTTTTTCTTCATCGTTATATCTTTTTCCTAGTTCAAACAAGAACACATCTTCATTCTTGCGTGCTTTGTTGTAAGAGAGGGCATCAATTAAGCCAACAAGTGGTGATAACGTAAGCACAACACGGTCTTGTGTCATTGGCATTAATACTTCAATTGGTGTTTCATTTGTGTCAGAAAAATCAAACACCCTATCTTTTGAAACAAGCGAATAAGTTACAGCTTCACTTAATCCAAGACCAGTTAATTTATTTCTCACATCTCTGCGAAATCTTTGGACTTCACTTAAACCACCGCTAGAAACTGTTTTAGGAAGATTTGTAGGAAGCGCATCATAACCGATTATTCGCCCAACTTCTTCTACCAAATCTTGCGTCGAGGTAATATCCTTTCTTCTTGTTGGAATTTGTACAGTAAGCAAATCATTGTTTATAGTATTAGGAAAATAAAGCCTTGTAAAGATACGTGATACCTCTTCATCTGTTAGGTTCAACCCAAGATGAGAAGAAATTTCTGTAGCCGAAGTAGTTATCTCTAGTGGTTTTTTGTTTGTCTTATCAATAGCGACAACGCCATGTAATACTGCGCCTCCCGCTAATGATACAAAGAGCTCTGTAGCGCGCTCTAAAGCAAGCAACGTTCGATTAGGATCAACGCCACGTTCAAAACGAAGAGATGACTCACTTCGAAGGTCAAGCCGTTTACTTGTTTGACGGATATGTTTAGGGTCAAAGACTGCACTTTCAAGCAAAATACGTTTAGTTTTACTTGTTATTTCTGTTTCCGTGCCGCCCATTACACCTCCAAGAGCTACGGCTTTTTCACCATTGGTAATGACAATATCATTTTCCGTTAAAATGCGTTCTTTGTCATCAAGAGTAATGAGTTTTTCACCTTTTTTAGCTTGGCGAACTAAAATTCGACCAGTTTTTAGTTTATCATAGTCGAATGCATGAAGAGGTTGACCAGTCTCCATCATTATATAGTTGGTAATATCGACAATATTGTTAATAGGGCGAATGCCCATAGCTATCAAACGACTCTGTAGCCACGCTGGAGAAGGTTTAATTTCGACATTTTCAAGTACCCTTGAATAATATGAGTAACAAGCATTTGTCTCTATTTCTAAAGAAACTGGATTAGGAGTTTCTGTTTCTTTGATATGAGGTTTTTTTAATTTTATGGGCAAATCTAAAATCGCAGCGGCATCATAAGCTACTCCCTTTACAGACAATAACTCAGCGCGATTTGGC
>CAZZJG010000181.1:0-1935 GCA_964654395.1 uncultured Candidatus Izemoplasmatales bacterium | reverse complement strand
TTCGTTTTGATATGTTAATAAAGTAAGTAAGTTTTGCTCAATTGTATCAGTATCTAAATCATGTTTGATAAAAAACTGACGTATTTTTTCATCTTCAGTCAGTTTTTCAATGATTTCATCGGTGTTAATATTTTGGGACTCAAATGTTAACTTTCGCATGGTATCACCTACCGATTATTCCAGTATTCCTCAAACCAGTCCGATTCGACGTCTTGGGGAATCTTATTTTTTTCTCGTTTGCCACTAGTTCTTTTAGTGCGCTCTTTAATGGCTACTAAAGCTTCTTCAATTGTCGATACACGTTTTCTTTGCCACGAGATTGCAACTTTGTCAAAGTAGTTATATGACGGAAAATCCTCTACTTGGCCAATGACATATACTAACAAGAAATTAATAACTGGTATTGGAAGATCGTATTGATCAAGAAGACGCTCGACTACACTCAGTTCTTGTATCGAAGGTTTTCCGCCTGACAAAATAGCTAAAATGTCAGATGGACGTTCTGTTTTGCACTTTTGCATGAGCTCTTCATAGTGGACAATTTGTTTACCACTATCTGCTCTTTTGGGTAAGCTTCTACGTGCAAAACGAAACCACTTTCGAGCGTTAACACTGAGCGCACTTGCATCAATATTTTTTTGTTTGTCTACAGAATCCATGAACACTTTTTGCATAGTGAATTCATCTAAACCATAAACATAACTAAGCATTACAATTTTTTCTTTTACGCTTCTTGTGATTTTTCGCTTATCAACATAATTTTTTGAAAGTCCACCTAAAAATAAATTAAAGTCAAAGGCATGGTTAACTTTAACTGTGGCCTTCTTCTTTGTTTGAAAGTCACCATCTGTCGCAATCGGTTTACTAAGTGTTTGAAAAACTTTATCAAAAGTAGCTGTGATGTTTTGAAAACCATCTTTATCCCCAACAAAAACGCGGAATAACTCACTTAATTGATTAAACATATTCTCTCCCACTTTAGCGAACAAAATAGCACCAAGGCTTCCACCTTTAATAAACTCTTGTGCGCTTACCGGAGCTTTCAGCTCATATAAATATACTTCGTTGTTGTAATATACATCAAGTAAACCAATGGCTTCAAGTTTCTTTCTGGCGTCAAGAAAACGGCTAGGAGTCAACGTAAGGGAATCATATAATAAAGTATGGCTAAATTCCGGTGTTTTGCGGCGATCTCTATGAATGAGAGACCACAACATCTGACATAAAGCATAAGCATCATTTCCGAGAATCGGCTGATATAATAGCGTGAGCACGTCTCGCTCATCTGTTCCAAGCGACTGGTATGTCACCAGTCGAAAAGATTCTGTCCCGAGAATTTCCATATTACGGGTGAAGGCTCGTTCCTTTAAAAGGTAGTTCTTTATCTAGATACCGGTAAAAGCCAAGAATGATATTTTTTGGTTTGTTCATTCCCAAAAGGCCGTACACTTCAACCTTGAAATCAACAGATGTTTCAATCGGACTTACTTGAACAATAGAACAAATGACGTGATGTCTTGGACCTTGTAAAAACAATTCTTTATGCACATCATCGACATGTCTAACATCTAATTTTAATTCTTTTGCATGCATCAAAACAGCATCTTTGGCCTTTTGATAATTCGTTTTGTAGTAATGACATCTAAGATATGGATCGACGTGTAGTTCCTTTGTTTCCGCAACGGTCTTAAATACATCTAACATGCCCATTATATAACCTCCAGTTGCCGTAAAATTTCGGTAAGTTCTTTTTTTGTTTCGAGGATGGATCTAGAATTATCAATCACAAAATCACTTTTTGCGCACTTTTCCTCTAAAGGCATCTGCGCCTCTATTTTCATTTTCGCATATGTTTCATCAATATAGTCACGTTCCATCAATCGCTCTAATTGTTTAAAAGCAGTAGTGTAGACACAAATAGTAACGTCACATATC
>CAZZJG010000180.1:0-1976 GCA_964654395.1 uncultured Candidatus Izemoplasmatales bacterium | reverse complement strand
TTATCATATGTAAGTGAAATATATCGCTTAACAAGACCAGTTTTAAATGAAGATAATACCATCCGCATTATTGAATCAAGACATCCTGTTGTCGAACAAATGCTTGATGGTGATGCGTTTGTGCCTAATGACATTGTCATGGACGCACATGCTGATATTTTACTTATTACAGGACCAAATATGAGCGGGAAATCAACTTACATGAGGCAGATGGCAATTACCGCAATCCTTGCTCAAATTGGCTCTTTTATCCCAGCTAAGGAAGCCCATATTCCTGTTTTTGATGCAATCTTTACACGGATAGGAGCTGCGGATGATTTAGTTAGTGGGAAATCAACCTTTATGATTGAAATGATGGAAGCCAATCACGCGATTCAAAATGCCACTAAAAATTCTTTGATATTATTTGATGAACTAGGAAGAGGTACTGCGACTTATGATGGCATGGCGCTCGCGCAAGCTATCATAGAGTATATTCATGAAAAAATACATGCGAAAACAATGTTTTCAACGCATTATCATGAACTCACTGATTTAGACAAAACATTAAATAAACTACGGAATGTTCATGTCAGTGCGAAAGATCAAGATGGTTCAATTTTATTTCTTCATAAAGTAAAAGAAGGGCCTACAGATAAATCTTACGGTATACATGTAGCGGCTTTGGCGCATCTACCAAAAGGGCTTATCGAAAGGGCAAAACAAATTCTTTCAAGCCTTGAAAAGACGCATTCTAAAATGGTTGATACTGATGCCATTAATCTGTTTAATTTTGATGACTTTGAAGAAGAAAAGCAAGAAACTGCACCAAGTAATGAAATTAGGCAGTTGTTAGAAGGGGTTGACGTTAATGAGTTAACCCCCCTTCAAGCTTTGAATTTATTGGCGCAAATTATGACTAAGATATAGCTATTTGTAGCTATATCTTTTTTTGTTTATATGGCTAAAAAAGGCCTTAAGTAGCAAATTAACATTACTGCTAATGTTTGAAAAATGAGTGAAATAAACGATGTGTTATGTTAAAATAATATTAAATAAAGATCAGGAGGTTTAGTATGCCAAAAGCTATCGGGATCGGGGGAGTGTATCTACAGTTAAAAGGCCCTAAAGATAAATTGCAACAATGGTATCAGGTGAATCTTGGTCTTCAAATGTCTGAATATGGTTCTGGCTTTATTGAAGGCGAGCAACTAGTGTTACTTTCTTTCAAACATGATAGTAATGGACCAGTAATCAACTTTCGCGTTGATGATATCAAAGGGTTAATCACTAAATTCAAGTCCGAAGGGCTTACAATTACTCATGAGATTAGAGAATTTGAATATGGTCTATTTGCACGGTTTTTAGATCCTTTTGGGAACTTAATTGAACTTTGGGAACCAAATGTTCGTGTTTATAAAGAAATGGTAATTAAAGAAATTGAGAACTACAAACTAAAACAGTCACTAATTAAGCAAGAAAAATAATGATTAGCCGGGTAACCGGCTTTTTATTAAACGTGGAATTTTTGTCGGTTATTTAGTATAATACTTGCGATAAAGGTAGGTGCATCAAAATGGGGAAAATTGTAAAATTAGATGATTCTTTAAGCAATCTAATAGCGGCAGGAGAGGTTGTTGAAAATATGGCGAGTGTTGTAAAAGAGCTCGTTGAAAATAGTATTGATGCAGGTAGCACTGATATTACAGTAGAACTAAAAGATTTTGGTCTAAAAGAAATCAGAGTAACCGACAATGGGGAAGGTATGGAAAAAGAAGACATGTTTTTGTCGCTTGAACGTCACGCAACAAGTAAGATTCGTTCAAAACAAGATCTTTTTCATATTCATACGCTAGGTTTTCGAGGAGAGGCGCTCCCTTCAATTGCGGCTGTATCAGAACTTGAAATGATTTCATCTAATGGGGCGGATGGTTATCGTCTTGTCATTAAAAATGGAAATATCACTGAATATCTCAACCAAATAGTATATTTAGACA
>CAZZJG010000179.1:0-2000 GCA_964654395.1 uncultured Candidatus Izemoplasmatales bacterium | reverse complement strand
AAACCCCATAAATTTCCCACGATATTCTTCCGGACCATTCCACGTACTTTCGCTAGTCAAAGCACGTACATGTAACTCATAATTAATCGCATTTGCAGGATTTTGATAACCATCAACTCCGCCGTCACTCTCCCAACCATCTGGGTCTGTTCTACTTAAATCAAGAATCATCGAACGCGCCCCATTAAGTCCAAATGAAACCCCATATGGGTCTTGAATATCCATTACCCATGTATTGCCATTTTTCACATTAAATGTATAATACCATCCGTCATAATTCCCAGGTAAGACCACTTTCCACACACCTTCTCCTTGATAGGAAAGGTCCACAACCTGCGCAGGTGTATCCGCACCATCTTCTCTAACAGAAGAAACATGGCCTGCTTCGTACAAATTAACTTGAACCTCAGAGGAAAGAGGAGCCCATACACGAAGTGTTGTTGACGTTTCCGTCCATTCCATACCCAAAGGACCATCATAATGATATGCTTGGGCAAACAAAGAAGAGTCGTAATCAGCGTCAACACGCACAATTTGATGTAAACTACCTCCGTCTTGCAAGATTTCTATTTCATAAATATTTGATACATCTACACCATTATCAAGCGTTAATAATAACTCACTACCAAGCGTGCTCCCTGTAAAACCAACTAAAATACCATTTTCATACACATTAACATCCTCTAGCAATAGCACTTCTGTTGACAAAACATGCAATGTAAGAGACGTATCAAAATAAACATCTAATAAACCACTAGCTAGTTCTTGAGCACAAAGAAAAGGATCGGGTGCATCATGATCACAACCAGGTAAATCAGAAGACACATAACTAATGAATGGCTCACCTTCTAAAAGATATGCGTGCACATCGCCGTAAGCGTTAGGTTGTGAAATATCTAAGTAACGATCTGCTTCGATATCCTTTGTCCATGAACCACTGGTAGGAATTTGCGCAATTATAATCCCCACATTTTGATTAGGGTCAAATCCATAAAAAGCTAAATCAAAAGTCGCAACAACACCATAATCATCGCTTGCCTCAAATTCAACCTTTACGCCTTCTCTTCCATCTTGCCAAAGCCAAATGGACCAGTCATCATAGTCTTCTGCGTATCTGTGATAGTGAATTACTATCTCAGAAGCTTCTTGTGCTTTTACGTTTGTAATATCAAAACTAAGCAAAAACACGATAGTAGTAAGTAAGATGAAAAGCAATTTTTTCAATTTCATAATGACACCTCTCTTTGTTATTTTAATTGTACTATACTTTTTAAAAAACCACCATGTGCATATAAGCCACAAAAAAGCTGAAATTCACAAAATGTTGAATTTCAGCCATTACAAGCGTTTATGTAAACCGTTTCATTTTTCTTCAAACGCCACCACATTACGAGAAACACTATCACGGCTAAGAAAAACTAGATAGATAAACCAACCATTACTTTGCCTTGCAGTAGTTTTTATCCTAATAACCTCCGTATCATCAACCAAAAACGGATAATGATAAAAAGCCTTTGGTTGGTAAATTTGCGACATTGGAAGAAAATATGGAATAATTACTATTTCATGAAATATTGATGCATCATAATCAGGAAAATCAGTTAACTCGCAATCAATTAAAAACTGCAAATAAATTTCCTTTGTTGAAAGAATCGTAGAATGGTTTTTAATGCACGTTGCGCTTGGCGCTGAAAGATTACTAATATCTGCAAAGGCATATACCTCAAAAGAAAGTTCTTCCCCCCATCCAAGACCTTCTACAAGCAAAATACTACTGATAAATACCAGCAATACTAACAAAAAAAACAACAAGATAGATATTAAACGCCACTTTTTTTCTGGTTCACTGTCATAATAAATATACATAAACTAATATCATACCTAAAAATGTTCCAATCGCATAACCAATGCTCCCAGTGATTAAACCCGGTGCAGTTAAATCATCATTATTTATATGCATTGTGATTGCTGGGATAAACGCAGGGCCATATAATCCTGAA
>CAZZJG010000178.1:0-2073 GCA_964654395.1 uncultured Candidatus Izemoplasmatales bacterium | reverse complement strand
ACAATCATCATAGTCAAAATGAGCCGATGAGACGCTTTGGATTGATTCTCGTTGATCGAAAAAAGTATGCTCGTTTTCATAAAGATCATCAATATATTAAAACTGAAATACAAAGATTAGAAAAGGCACTTTAATTGTGCTTTTTTTAGATTACGTAAAAAATCATTCATGCTAAAACTAACATGTGGTACAATAAAAATGATATATATATGGTTCATTTGAGCAAGGAGGATAACATATGAATGAAGAGATGAATCAAGAGTTAGAAATAGATCTGATCAGTCTTTTTAAACTGCTGCTGCGAAAGTGGTGGTTAATAACAATAGTTACCGTAATTGGACTAGGTGCATCTGCTTTCTATGCTTATGGTATGCTTGATGACGTGTATTCAGCTGAAGCGAGTATGATTGTACAAGTTACCAGTACTGGTGATTCTGACTACACAAACCTCTTGACAGGGCAAAGACTAGTTGATACATATACGGAAATTGCGACTAGTAATAAAGTGTTAGATGAACTGATTGTAAATTTAGATTTAGATTTAACTAAAGAACAATTGCGTAGTATGATTAGCGTAGCAGGTGTGAATGATACTTTAATCATTCAACTTGATGTAGAAAGCACAGATGCTGTGCTAGCTAAAGATGTAGCTAATGAAATTGTCTCAATTGTTAAACAATTATCAACACAGTATGAAAATCTCGATAATGTTGAAGTACTTGATGTAGCGCAAATTCCTGAAGTTCCAAGTGGACCTAATCGTTTGCTATATGTTGTTGTAGGAATATTACTAGGTGGGATGGTTGGCGTCGGTATTGTACTTTCAATCGAATTCTTAGATCGCACAATTAAAACTACAAAAGATGTTGAAAATCTTCTTGATGTTAGAGTATTAGGGGCCATTCCCTATTATGAACATGATCACGAGGAGGAAGTATGATGGTACAATATAGAATCATTTCAAAACATGAACAGCATTCCCCTGTTTCTGAACAATAAAGCAAGCTTCGCACAAATATAGATTTACTTAATTTTGATGTTGAAACGAAAGTAATTAACTTAACTAGCACTGTTCCTGGTGAAGGAAAAACAATTACTTGTTTAAACTTAGCTACAGTTTATGCTCAAAGCGGGAAAAAGACATTGTTAATGGATCTTGATTTACGTAAACCTAAAATGCATCGTGCGTTTGAGCTTCCGAACAAAGGTGGGATTCACGGATATATGACAGGAGAAACAACGGTTGAAGAATCTGTCAAAAACGTTGATAAAAACCTTGATATTTTAGTGGCTGGAGAAAAATTACCATTCCCAGCTGAAGTGTTAACCTCAAAGAAAATAAAAGAACTATTTGAAACTTTACGTCAGAAGTATGACCGCATTATTGTTGACTGCCCACCAATGACTGCTGTAGCGGATGCGAATATCATATCTAATTATTCAGATGGTACCGTATACGTAATTGCGTCCAGACACACAAATAGAGATTTGGCGAAAGACAGCTTGAAGGAATTGAAAGAAAATGGTGCTAATATTTTAGGTGCAGTTCTTACAAGGGTTCAGAAGAAAGATCATTTCTATGGTATGGAGTATTATTACTATTACGGAGATTAAAATTATGGTCGTACTTATAACGACCATTTTTCCTTTTGCGATGGGGGTATAATCATGATTGATATTCATAATCACATTTTATTTGGTTTAGACGATGGCTGTAAAACTATTGACGAATCATTGATGATGCTCTCCAAAGCAGTTGAAGCAGGCGTTAAGGAATTGATCTTGACTCCTCATTATGGCCCACTGAGAGGGTATGTAAAATCACACGATTTTGCGTGGCGTACATTTGAAGAGTTACAAAGCGCAGTTACGAAACAAAGGATTCCTTTACGCCTACACTTAGGAAGAGAAATTGATGAAATTGATGATTTAACAGATTTGTTAAATCAAAACAAATTAGAGACATTAGCTAAAACCAAGTACGTTCTATTAGATTTTGGGATGAAGAAGACAGACGTAGATGAATATATCTACGAACTAGTAATATCTGGATATAAGCCTATTATCGCCCAC
>CAZZJG010000177.1:0-2084 GCA_964654395.1 uncultured Candidatus Izemoplasmatales bacterium | reverse complement strand
CGAAAACAAACTAATCATCGGTGTTGTCACAACACCAGCAACCATGACATCAATACCAGCGCTTTGTGCTCCGCTTATAACGCTTTGCATGAGATCATCAGAAGATTCTCTCGTATCCATTCCAATGACAAGTCTTGTAGTATTTAAAGCTTCTTTTAATCCTTGTCCTAATTGAAAAGCAAGTGTTTTTGTTAACTGCACGCCATAACGGCCACGAATGCCGTCAGTTCCAAAATATTTTCCCATCTTATAACCTCTTTACTCCACAGTAACACTCTTAGCGAGATTACGTGGTTTATCAATATCATATCCTCTATGAAGCGCTGCATAATAGGCAATTAGTTGTGTCGGAACGACGGTAAGCATAGGGCTCAATAACTCATGTGTATCATCAACTACTATTTGATCACCTGCTTCGTGCACACCTCTTGTTGAAATAACTAGTGTGTAAGCACCTCTACTTTTTACTTCATTGAGATTAGAGCGAGTATTTTTTGATATCGAACGTTGCGAGATAATCGCTATGACAGGAGTATTTTTCTCAATAAGAGCGATTGTACCATGTTTAAGCTCTCCAGCTGCGAACCCCTCTGTTTGAATATAACTAATTTCCTTAAGCTTCAAACTAGCTTCCAATCCGCAATAGTAATCAATTCCTCTACCAATATAAAAACAATTTCTTTTTGTCAAATAATCCTTCGTCAGCGATTCGATGTATCCTTTTTTATCTATGATATTATCAATACCAATCGCAATTTTCGATAGTTCCTTGCGTAAACTAAAACGCTGTTCAGAAAGGCTATATGCCAATACTGCCAAGATTGCAATTTGTGCAGTATATGCTTTAGTACTCGCAACAGCAATTTCAGGACCTGCAAGTATTTCCACAAAATGATCTGCTTCTCTCGCAAGAGTACTAGTTTTAACATTAGTAATCGTTAAGCTCCGATACCCTTTGGCCTTAATATTCACAAGCACTGCTCGAAGATCAGCTGTTTCACCACTTTGTGAGATAAAAATAAACAATGGTTTTTTTGATAAAAGTGGCATGTTGTAAGCAAATTCACTTGCGATATGAACCTCAGTAGGAATCCCACCTAACTCTTCAAACAAACGTTTTCCAACATAACCAGCATGCATACTCGTTCCCGCAGCGATGATGTAAAGGCGATCTGATTCTCTTATATCTTGAATTATATCGCTGTTTATTAACGTCTTTTCACCATCAAAATAAGTTTGAATAATGCGACGTAGAACCAATGGTTGTTCCATGATTTCTTTCAACATGAAATGGGAATGATCACCCTTTTCAATGTGTTCATAATCAACCTCAATTGGGTGCTCATCAATCAAAACTTCTTTCCCAATAATATCTCTAATATGGAATGTAGCCCCATCAATTTCAACAAAAGTTTTGTCATCAAGAGGAACAAACCTCTCACTATGACCAATACATGCCATTAAATCACTCGCAACATTTGTACCATCGTCACTTACACCATTCAAAAGAGGGCTTTTGTTTTTCGCTGCGTACAATTTATCGGGATTATACTGGTCTATAATCGCAAGGGCATAACTCCCTTCAAGCAAACTCATTGTCTTCCGAATCGCTTCTGATACGCTCATTTTGTAACTAAAACGTTCAATGAGATGTGCGATCACTTCTGTATCAGTTTCGCTTGAAAACACACTTTCATTCAAGTACTCAGTAATCAACTCTTTGTAATTGTCAATTACCCCATTATGAACCACAAAAAAACGGCCTGAACTGGACACTTGCGGATGTGAATTAGCTTCATTAGGTTCGCCATGTGTTGCCCATCTAGTATGACCAATTCCAAGATTTACAGGATAGGAATAATCAATAATTTCTTCCAAGTGCGCTACACGCCCTTTGTCTTTATAGACATGAACATGTCCCGTTTTCCGATTATAAAGCGCAACACCCGCCGAATCATAACCGCGATATTCCAGCCTCTTCAGACCTTCAACAATAACTTCTCTTGCTTCTTTGGTACCGCTGTACCCAACAATTCCGCACATCGAAATCTCTCCTTAAATATATATCAACAATATATTATTAA
>CAZZJG010000176.1:0-2087 GCA_964654395.1 uncultured Candidatus Izemoplasmatales bacterium | reverse complement strand
GTATAACTCGCCCATAATTTGTCCAGATAAAATGATGTAAACAAACAATACGATATCATACATAAATAATATTTTTGTAAGGCGGCTGTAACTATCTTTCCAAACTTGTTTCATTAAATCACTCCTTTTTCTAATAATAACAAAAAAGACGTCATCTTAAAATGGATAACGTCTTTTGTTTTTCCCTTTTCCTTTTTTCTTTTGTTTTACAGGTTTCATAGAAGATTAAGCAGTTCTTTGATTTATCCTATTTGGATCCATTTTTGAAAGTTGACGCATCATTCTTGTTTGCGCTTCTAAAGACTCAATCAAACGATTAACTTCACTAACTTTTCTACCACTACCACTTGCGATGCGGCGACGTCTCGAAGAAGATCTTTGGATTAGTTTAGGATTTTTTCTTTCTTCTTTAGTCATCGACTGTATCATCGCTTCGACATATACAATTTGTTTATCATCAATATCCTGTTTTTTTAGCGCCTGTGACATACCAGGAATCAGTTTAAGCAATCCTCCAAGTGATCCCATTTTACGAATCATTTTAAGTTGCTTGAGATAATCCTCATAGTTATATTTTCCACTCATCATTTTTTCCATGAGGTTCATCATGTCTGATTCATCAACTTGTTCTGTCACCTTATCAACAAGTGTGAGAACGTCTCCCATTCCGAGAATGCGAGAAGCCATGCGATCGGGATGGAATGGTTCTAACTGATCGAGTTTTTCTCCCATACCTACTAGTTTGATAGGCACATTTGTAACATGACGCAAACTTAGCGCAGCTCCTCCACGAGCATCACCATCTAGTTTTGTTAGAATAGCTCCTGAGACAATCAAATGCTTATGGAAATGCGAAGCTACATTAACAGCGTCTTGCCCAGTCATCGCATCTAATACTAACAAAATTTCATGCGGGCGTAATTGTTCTTTTACTAAAGCAAGCTCATTCATCATTTCAGTGTCGATATGTAAACGTCCCGCAGTATCTGCAATAAGAACGTCATAACCTTTTTCTTGTGCGTAGAGCTCCGCCTTTTTAGCAATAGTAGGAACGTCTACATTTGTCCCCATATCAAACACTTCAATATCAAGCGACTTACCAATAGTATGAAGTTGCTCAATAGCGGCTGGCCGATATATATCCATTGCGACAAGCAATGGCTTTTTATGATGTTTTTCTTTTAACAAACGTGCTAATTTCCCTGCGGTTGTCGTTTTCCCAGACCCTTGTAATCCAACAAGCATAATTTTAGACAGTCCACTAGGGGCAAGATTTATCGCTTCAACATGTTCACCCATTATCGCCTTTAATTGGTCATGAACAATCTTTACTACCTGTTGTCCTGGATTTAACCCTTTGAGAATATGTTCGCCTAAAGCCTTTTGTTTAACATTTTGCGTAAATTCCTTTACAACCTTAAAATTAACATCAGCTTCCAAAAGACTCAAACGAATCTCCCGCATCATCTCATCAATATCTTTTTCTGTGAGCCGTCCTTTCCCACGTATACGCCGAAGCGTCATCTGAAGACGGTCACCTAATTGTTCAAATGCCATTTTATCACTCCATCTTTTCCAGCTGCTTTAAAATATCTAATCCTTCCTCATTTACATGACTTTCCAATAAAGCAAGCAACGCGCGTCGTTTTTGACTTTGTTCCTTCAGTTTTAATTTGCTTTCTAAAACGTACAATTTATGTACTGTTTTTTTAAGTTGGTCATGAACAGCGTTCCGACTAACACCATGATTTTCACTAATTTCCATTAATGAATAGTCATTGAAATAATAATCACTAAAATAATCCCTTTGTCTTTTTGTAAGCAACGCCCAGTAAAAATCATATAACTCCATAACTTCAATTGATTTCGCTAGTTTATCCATTAAAATATCCCCTCAAACATTCCATATAAGAATTCCTCAATGTCGAAATGTTCTAAATCATCTAGTTTTTCTCCCAATCCGACATATTTAATAGGAATGTTTAGTTCATCACGAATCGCAAGCACAATTCCACCCTTGGCTGTACCATCAAGTATAGTGAGCACGATACCTGTAATCTTTGTAACTTCGTTAAATAAGCGAGCTT
>CAZZJG010000175.1:0-2125 GCA_964654395.1 uncultured Candidatus Izemoplasmatales bacterium | reverse complement strand
TTTCAATTGAGGATTTAAAGCAGTTCCGTCAAATCGGAAGTAAAACGCCTGGTCATCCAGAATATGGTCATACAGATGGTGTTGACGCCACTAGCGGTCCTTTGGGACAAGGCATTGCAATGGCAACAGGTATGGCGATTGCGGAGCGTTATTTGTCAGCGACTTTTAATAAAGAAGACCTAAATGTAGTCGATCACTACACATATGTTCTATGCGGTGATGGTGATCTGCAAGAAGGCGTGACGCAAGAAGCGATGAGCCTTGCTGGAAATCTTGGATTAGGTAAGTTAATTGTATTATATGATTCAAACGATATACAACTTGATGGTCCAGTAAAATGGGTAAACACCGAAAACGTTAAAGAAAAATATACTGCCATGAACTGGCATTATCTCAAGGTGCGTGATGCAAATAATCTCACAGAGCTGGAAGAAGCAATCCGCATCGCTCAAGGTGTTACCAATCGCCCAAGCATTATTGAAGTAAAAAGTATCATTGGATACGGTAGTAAACTAGCTGGTGATAGCGCAACACATGGCTCTCCACTAGGGGTAGAAGAAACTAACCGTATGCGCAAAGAACTTAATTATCCTGCTGGTGAATTTGAAGTTTTACCGGAAGTATACGAAGATTTTAAAGAAAATGTTATAAAACGTGGGGATAAAGCGAAAGATAATTGGCTTACGCAAATTAAAAAGTATCAAGAAGCGTATCCTGAAGCTTATAACGAATTAAAGCAAATTATTACAGGTAAACTTGATGTAAACTGGAGCGAAGTGCTTCCAAAAGTTAAGCAAGGACAAACAGAAGCATCTCGCGTTAGCGGTGGTAAAGTATTAAACGCACTAAGTGAAGCAATTCCATCTTTAATTGGTGGCAGCGCAGATTTAACCAAATCTACTAAAGCAAAAGGAATTAACGGCGATTTCTCCCAAGATAATCCACGTGGTAGAAATATCAATTATGGTGTAAGAGAACATGCGATGGCAGCTATTGTGAATGGGCTCACATTACATGGACTTCGTGGTTTTGGTGGAGGATTCTTTGTTTTCTCCGATTACATGAAACCAGCTATAAGAATGGCAGCACTTATGAAAATACCATCTTTGTTCATATTTACACATGATAGCGTAGCTGTAGGGGAAGATGGCCCGACACATGAACCAATTGAACAACTTTCTATGCTTCGTACTACACCAAATTTAATGGTATTTCGTCCAGCTAACGCCAGTGAAACAAATCACGTTTTCCGTCTAGCTTTAGAGCGAACAGATGGACCAAGTGTCATCGTTTTATCAAGACAAAATCTTACAGTTGATAAAGTGGCTAAATGGTCTGAAGTTAAACGCGGTGCATATGTCTTAAAAGACGTAACAAACGCAGAAGGAATCTTAATTGCGACAGGTAGTGAAGTTGAACTAGCATTAAAAGCGCAAGAACAACTTCAAAAGAAAGGGGTATACACAAAAGTTGTATCTATGCCATCAATTGAATTATTTCTTAAACAAAACAAAAAATATCAAGAATCAGTATTACCACAAAATATACAAAAAAGACTAGCGATTGAAATGGGATCATCAAGTTTGTGGTATCGTTTCAGTAATAATGTAATGGGAATTGATACCTTCGGTGAAAGTGGACCTGGAAGCGAAGTTATTGAACACTTTGGCTTCAATGTGGAAAACGTAGTAAAGCAATTCAGAAAAATATGAACTCATTTACGTGGGTTCATTTTTTTCAATTTCAATTTTTTCCAAAACATTTGATTTAGGTGACACAACATTACTTAAACTTTTTTTAATTAGGATTTGACACCTATATTAAAAGTATACATAAGTTCAAGCTTCGTGTTAGAATCTATATGTATACTATTGCCTTTACGTGGTATAATACTTGTAGGTGTGGGGGGTGCTTGACCATGAATATCACACAAAGCATTTTTTCTGATTTTTATGCATTAATTGTTCTTGCAATTTTATTATTAATTGTTTTGGAACGAAAAGATTATTACACCGCTCGTCAAAAGCGTTTTTTGCGCTTAATTGTTGGTACGATGTATTTATTAATAAATGACTCACTCATTTTTTTGTTAGAGGGAACCTTAGGCAGGGTTATAACATATGCC
>CAZZJG010000174.1:0-2128 GCA_964654395.1 uncultured Candidatus Izemoplasmatales bacterium | reverse complement strand
GTAACTAAATCAGCGAGACTACTGATTTGAACCGTAAATCCTCTCGTTGCATCATTGCTATCTAGAACTACTTCCGCTTCATCAGCAATACACGGCAAAACCAATAAAAGTAAAATTAATACACTAAAATAATAAATTTTATTCATGACCAGATACCTCCTTTGATTAAGGTTTTTTCATTAATTTTAATTGTTGAAGGATAAATAAGATATAAAAGAGGCAGGCTATTAATTAGAGCGTTGCTTCTTTTGAATTTTTTTCTGAATAATTTCTTACTATAACGTTGCTTTTCAAAAAAAACAAGAATCAAAAAGAGGGTACCTTCCAGGTATAAAAAATACTCGGAAAAGATGACAAAATTTCTCAGATTTTTTTAATTTTTTTTCGTTCTTTCGTAAATAATGTGGAGATAATCTTGTAAAAGACTGAGAAGAAAAGATTAAGGCGAAAACATTATTGCCTCTATAATATGTAAAAAGGAGGCAATGGAAATGCGTATTAAACAGTTCTTAAATATTCCAAAGGGATATAAAATCACAAAGATTGAAAAGACAGAAGACACATTAGAAGTAAATATCGAAGCTTATAAGAATAAGAAAGCCATTTGTTCAGGTTGTGGACATCCTCATACGAAAGGTTATCACGGTTCAGTACAGATGAAAGTACGAGATTTGCCTATGTGTGGTCGTAAAGTATATTTAAATGTAAAGAAACGCAGATATTGTTGTCCTAAAGATAAAAAAATATATGTAGAAGATATAGAATGGATTAAAAAAAAAGAAGACATACCGATCGATTTGCTCAAGAAGTTTATCGTTTAACAGCGATAACGACGAATCAAGAAGCAGGATGGTATCTAAGAATGGATGATGAGCAAGTCTATAGAATTGATAAAGAGATATTAAAGGAATTATTTGAAGAACGGTTAATACCAACACCAGCATCAAATAATATCAGCGTTGATGAGGTGGCTTGGAAGAAGCATCACCGATATTTAACAAATGTCATTGATGTAGATGAAAAAGTAGTTACATGGAATGCTAAAGGACGAAAAGCCGAAGTTCTTGATAACTATTACAACTCATTGGGGAAAGAAAATTGTGAACGAATAGAATCAGTTGCGCTTGATGGTGCCAAAACATATATTAGCTCGACAAAAGATTACGCAGTGAATGCATTAATTGTATTAGACAGATTTCATGCTACACAAAAAGTAAATAAAGTAATAGATCAGGTGCGAAGAGATGAGTTACGTAAGGCTAGAAAGAACGAGAATGAAGAGTTGGTTGAATTAACAAATTGCAAACAAAGATTTATTTTGCTTAAGAAGAAGAAAAAGTTGTCAGACAAACAATCTGCTACGTTAGAAAGACTCTGTGAGATTAATCAGCCTATTTATAAAGCCATGCTTTTGAAAGAGAGTTTTCTGCAGACATATGAATGCAAGACCATGGAAGAAGCTGAGGAGCATCTCTATCAATGGATAGATCAGGCTCTTTTTAGCGGCTTAAAGCCGTTTATTGAATTGTCCTATAGTATTTTTGAGAAAATGAAATACATCTTAAACTGGTTTAAGAAAAAAATTAGCTCTGCTATCTCTGAGGGCTTTAACAATAAGATTAAACGGCTTAAGCGTATGGCTTATGGTTATAGGGATATCAATTATTTCAAACTTAAGATTCATCAGCATTGTGGATATCTAAACCCTAGGAGATTTTCACACTAAACACGAAAGAACCTAAAAAAGCTTAGAAAGTGTATTGACAATGTGTGGATGAAATGGTACTATTTGACTAATATAATGTCCGAGAAAGGCAAGCCAATCGTGAGATTGGTGCCCTCGTATCATGCCGCACATTTGGCATCTCGAGGCCACGCAAGAGGTTAAGGCAGTATGTGCGTGGGCAAAACAACGGGTCTTAAAAGAACGCATGATTCGCGTTGGTGGAAGAATCGTGTGCATAAACGTAATTTACTGTGTATGTTTTCGTGAATTATGTTTGGAATGTATGAAGGAATGACGCATACATTTACATAAGATAGCCGGGTTACCGAACGCGTTATAGTTATCCATGAACTATGACGTGATTCTGGTAAGCTGGTTTTTTTATGTACATAACAAATTAAC
>CAZZJG010000173.1:0-2138 GCA_964654395.1 uncultured Candidatus Izemoplasmatales bacterium | reverse complement strand
ATTATCACGTAAGGAGTCGTCGGCAGCGTCAGATGTGTATAAGAGACAGTATCATAAATGTTGATTGTTCTACTTGGGCGGGGCACTTCAATCCCTTTGCGCGCGTACTCATACAATTTTTTTCCCTTTATTTTGATGGCACTATACATCGGCGGAATCTGTTCATATTCTCCTTTAAACGAAGTTATAACCTGCTCTAGATTAGGTAAATCTTTAACTTCTTTTTCATAAACAACTTCCCCTTCAGCATCCAAAGTGTCTGTAGCAATGCCAAAACAGATTGTCGCCTCATATATTTTATCAGCGGCAGTTAAATATTCAAGTATACGAGTACCTTGATTTATTCCAATCACTAGTAATCCCGTCGCATCAGGGTCGAGTGTACCAGCATGTCCAACTTTTTTAGTTTGGTACACTTGGCGCACTAAATTTACCACATCATGACTTGTCATACCACGCGGTTTATCAAGAAGTAATACACCATCCATGTACATTCTACCTTTCATGATACGAAAAAAAAGCCAAGTGAACTTGGCTTTTTATGCATTCTTGACCCAATCGACTAAAGCGTCTTTTGGCATGAAACCAGCACGTGATGCTACTTGCTTTCCGTCTTTGAACAGCAATAATGCAGGAATACCACGAACTCCATATTCAACCGCAAGAGCTTGGTTTTCATCGACATTTACTTTTACAACAAGAATATCATCATTTTCATTAGCAACCTGTTCCAATACAGGACCAATCATGCGGCATGGTGCACACCAATCTGCATAAAAATCAACAAGTACGTTTCCTTCTTTAATCTTTTCTTTAAAATCTGCTGTAGTTGCATATACCAATGGCATTTTAATTCCTCCTCATCTAAAGTTACATCAACATTATATGATATCCATTAGGGTGAATCAATTCTTTTACACAATTATTTAAAATGCACAACAGTAACTCCACGGCCACCTTCGCCAGCTTCCCCATCACGATGAGATGCTACTGCTATGTGCTGATCTAGGTATTGTTTTACTAGTTTTCGCAACGTTAATGTGCCATAGCCATGAATAATTGTAGCGTATGGTTGATTTGTTAGCATACAGTGGTCGATATAATTATCTAGTTCTTCTCTAGCCTCTTCATACCGTTTACCCCGTAAATCGAGCACGCTTTTCGCAGCTTTAACTGGCGAAGGAGCTATTTGTTTTTTTTGTTTCGGTTTGCTTGCTTGTTTCTTTTCAATAAATTCCAATTCATCTTCCTTATGATTGGAAATTAAAGATCCCATTTTCACAACCCATTTACCATTTTTTAACTTTTTCACAAGTTCACCCGCTCTTTGAAATGGTAAAACATTAACTAAATCCCCAGGTTGGTATGCATGCCCAAGCGTTGAAGACGTTTCAGTAGTATCAACATTCAATTGGCGGGTCTTATACTTTACCTCCGCAAGCTCATGATCTTTTATAGTATTTCGTTTTCTTAATGCTTCAAGTTCAGTAATGAGTTGTTCTGCCTTCTTGCGGGTATCTATTAGGATTTGACTTTTTTCAAGTTCTATTTGCTTAGCATACTTTTGTTTTTCCTTTAGTAGGCTTTTTCGCAACTCCTTGTTCTCATTGACCAGTTGTTTTTCGTATGCAATAAGTGATTCATAATTATTAATACTTTCATCAAGTCTTTTTCCTTCTTCTTCAAGTTTTTCAATTAGGCGCGCAATATCATCTCGTGACGTCACCACATGACTTTCTGCACTTTGCACAATTTCTTCATGCAATCCTAGTCTTCTAGCGATAGCTAAAGCATTGGAACGACCAGGTGTGCCAAGTAATATCCGGAAGGTTGGTTTTAGTGTTTCTAAGTCAAATTCTACCTAGGCATTTACTACTTCTTCTTTATCGTAAGCATATGCTTTGAGCTCTGGGTAATGCGTTGTAGCCATAACATACATGTTTCGTTTACGCAAGTGATCTAGTAACGCTATAGCAAGTGAAGCTCCTTCCTTGGGATCTGTTCCACTACCTAGTTCGTCTAATAAAATTAAAGACCAAGGCGTCATGTTGTCGAGAATGTTAATTATCCGTTTCATATGTGATGAAAAAGTTCATAGGGATTGTTAGATGCTTAGTTCATCACCGATATCAGCAAAA
>CAZZJG010000172.1:0-2145 GCA_964654395.1 uncultured Candidatus Izemoplasmatales bacterium | reverse complement strand
ATTGAAGCAGCATTAATGGCTAAAAATATTGCCCCTGGGCTAACACGTGACTTTGCTTTTAATAATTGGTCTTTAATTCCCCAAGATGTTATTAAAGATGTAAAAAAAGAAGCATATCAAGGTATAAAACACGATGTAAAACAAATGATTTATGCCTCTGATATTAATACAAGAAATTTAGAGGCCGCTAAACAAAACGCCATTGAGGCAGGCGTTGATGATATAATTCAGTTTTCTGTTCGTGATTTTCGAGAAGTTGATTATCAAAGACCATATGCTGTTCTTATCACAAACCCACCATATGGTGAAAGACTATTACAAGAACGAGAAGTAATAGACTTAACAAAAGATATGAAAAAAATCTTTTCGCAATTACATACATGGAATCTTAACGTCTTTACTTCCATGAAACAATTTGAAAAACTGTTTAAAACAGCTGATAGAAGACGGAAAATATATAACGGAAGAATTGAAAGTTGGTATTACCAGTATAAAGGACCTAAGCCACCTGCAAAGGAGAGTAATAATGAAACAAAAACCAAATTGGACTAAAGATGATATACCCGATTTAACAGATAAAATTATCGTAATCACAGGAGCTAATAGCGGCATTGGCTTTGAAGCAACCAAACTGTTCCTTTCCAAAAATGCTCTTGTTATTATGGCGTGTCGTTCAATGGAAAAAGCAGAACAAGCAAAATCGATTTTACTAAACGAAATGCCTAAAGCTAAACTTGATTTGTTAGAACTTGACTTATCACGGTTTTCATCAATTCATCATTTCTCACATCAGCTTCATAAAAAGTATGAACGAATAGATGTTTTACTTAACAATGCAGGTGTAATGATGACGCCTTTTTCCCGTACTCAAGATGGTTTAGAGTTACAACAAGGCATTAATCATTTTGGTCACTTTTTGCTTACGGGCTTATTGTTAGACATGCTTTGCTTATCAACAGATGCGCGTATTGTTAATATCGCTTCGTTAGCGCATAAAGGTGGTAAACTAGATTTTAATAATTTGATGTATGAAGACGCTAAAAAATACGGACCAATAAAAGCCTATGCGAGAAGTAAATTAGAAAATATTTTGTTCACATATGAACTATCAAGAAGGATAAAACAAGCAAACATGCCGATAAAAGTTCTCGCTGCTCACCCCGGTGTTTCTCATACCAATTTAGGGCGTCATATTAATAAAACTATGCTTTATAAAATATGGAGTCTATTGATGAAACGTTTCAGTCAAGATGCAGCGATGGGATGTTTGCCAGGAGTTAGAGCCTCTACAGATCCTACTGCCAAAAGCGGTGAATACTATGGACCAAGTGGTTGGATGCAGCTTAAAGGATATCCTGTTGTCGTGGTAAGTTCTAAAAGATCACATAGAAAAGAGATGCAAAAACAGCTTTGGAAGGTATCTGAACTTCGAACTAATATAACATACCCATAAAAAAAGACCGTTTATAATATTTGCTATTAACGGTCTTTTCGCAGTTCATTAATTAATTGTAAAAAGCGATTCATTGCTTCTTCTAAGACATTCATGTCAATGGCATATGATATTCGGATATAATCTTGATAATTACCAAGAAACGCACTTCCAGGAATAGCCGCAACTTTGTATCTAAAAAGGAGACGTTCGCAAAACGCAATTGATGATCGCATAAAAGGACTAACTTTGATAAATAAGTAGAATGCTCCGTCTGGTTCAATATACTCAATACCAGCTTTTTGTAGCTGTTCTAATACGTATTTTCTTCTAATATCAAGTTCTTCTAATATCCAATCAATATCCGCTTCTTGTGCAGCTAAAGCAGCATACTGACTTAAAGATGTCGCACTTGTAACGCTATATTGGTGTGTTTTTAACAATTCTTTAATAGTAAGCGGTTCACCAAGAATATATCCAATTCTAAATCCGCTCATTGCGTGTGATTTTGAAAAACCATCTAACACTAATAGATTTTCATATAACTCTGGGTACGTCGCAAAAGAACGGAATTTACATTGATAGTCAATAGCGCTATAGACCTCATCCGATACAAGTAAATTATCTTTTTCAAGAACGAAATTACGAATAGTATCCATCTCTTGTTTACTAAGTATTTTACCTGTTGGGTTATTAGGGTTTGACAATAAAAT
>CAZZJG010000171.1:0-2151 GCA_964654395.1 uncultured Candidatus Izemoplasmatales bacterium | reverse complement strand
AGCAATATGGGTTAATGGTCGATCCATATGCAAAAATTGAAGACATCACAGTTGGTATGCAACAACGTGTCGAAATTTTAAAGATGTTATACCGCAATGCTGATATTTTGATTTTTGACGAACCAACTGCTGTTTTGACACCGCAAGAAATTGATGAATTAATGAACATCATGCGAGAACTTGTCAAAGAAGGAAAGACCATTGTATTGATTACTCACAAATTAAAAGAAATCAAACAGGTCGCAGATCGTTGTACTGTTCTTCGGCGGGGAAAATACATTGGCACTGTCGATGTAGCTGATGCAGATGAACAACAACTTGCAGAAATGATGGTTGGTCGTCCTGTTAATTTCGTAGTGGAAAAAGGCAAGGCTAAAGTAGGGCCAGTAGTTTTGGAAGTCAATAATCTCAATGTCCTCGATAACCGAAAACTTCCTGCAGTTCGTAACTTGTCTTTCAAAGTTCGTAGTGGTGAGATTCTATGTATCGCTGGAATTGATGGAAATGGACAAAGTGAACTTGTAGAAGCTTTGTACGGACTCCGACCAATCGAAAGTGGACAAATTATCCACGATGGTAAAGACATTACACATAAAACCATTCGTGAACGCGTTGAAGGAGGAATCGGCCTGATTCCTGAGGACCGTCATAAACATGGACTCGTACTAGATTTCCGTCTTGATAGTAATATGGTTCTTCTCGATTATTACAAAGAACCGTTCCAAAAACATGGTCTCATTCAATTTGATGAAATCAAGAAGCAGTCCGACCATCTCATCAAAGAATTTGACGTTCGCAGTGGTGAAGGTAGTGAAACAATTGCTCGTTCTATGTCTGGTGGAAACCAACAAAAAGCCATTATTGCGCGTGAAATAAACCGTTCACCAAACTTGTTAATCGCATCTCAACCAACTCGTGGGCTTGATGTTGGTGCTATCGAATATATCCACAAACGTTTGGTTGAAGAACGTGACAAAGGACGTGGCGTGTTGCTTATTTCACTCGAACTTGAAGAAGTGCTCAATGTATCAGACCGAATTGCGGTCATTTATGAAGGTGAAATCGTCGGCATCGTGGATGCGAAAAAGACGAATGCCAATGAACTTGGTCTGATGATGAGTGGATCCAAACGAGGTGAAGTCAATGAAAGCTAAGTTCATACAAACGGTTAAAAAGATGAAAGACAATCTAAGATCTTGGCTCTCAGATGAAAAAAATATGAATTTGAGCGTTCCGCTTATCGCAATTATGTTGGGATTTGCGGTTGGTATTCTCATCATGATCTTGACCGGTCGTGATCCTCTTGATATCTTCCGCGCTCTCATTCGAGCAACAGTCGGTATTGATACTACGAAGTTTGGAAGTGGAAAAACCGTCTTCAATCCTCGTTATGTAGGTGAATTTATTGTATTCTCTATGCCGATTATCCTAACTGGTTTATCAGTTGCTTTTGCTTTCCGCACAGGACTATTTAACATCGGTGCTGAAGGACAACTAATGATGGGAGCATTCGGTGCTATTGTCGTTGGAGTTCTATTTGATCTTCCAGCAATTATTCATCTACCTCTTGCTATTTTTGTAGGTATATTATTCGGAGCTTTATGGGGGTTTGTACCCGGATTATTAAAAGCAAAATTCGGTGTCCATGAAGTCGTTGTAACCATCATGATGAACTATATTGCGCTCTTCTTTACTAACTATTACTACAAACAGTTACCTGGAAGCAACAATGTAAAAACAGTTCCAATTCATGAAACAGCATCTTTACAAAGTGATTTTTTAAGTAACTTAACAAATAGTTCACGTTTACACTGGGGCTTTATTCTAGTCGCAATTGCTGTTTTCTTTTTCTGGCTTATAATTGAAAAAACTTCATTTGGTTTTGAATTAAGAGCTGCAGGATTTAACAAACATGCTTCAAAATATGCGGGAATGAAAGTAGACCGTAACATCATTTTGTCCATGGTTATTTCTGGTGCATTTGCTGGACTTGGTGGAGTGCTTATTTCTATTGGAACATTTGATTATGGACGCGTGCTTCCAGCGTTTGAGGGATATGGCTTTGACGGAATTGCTGTTGCACTAGTAGGAAATACTACGGCTCTCTGAAGTCTTCTAGCTGGATTACTGTTTGGAGCCTTAAAAGCTGCG
>CAZZJG010000170.1:0-2157 GCA_964654395.1 uncultured Candidatus Izemoplasmatales bacterium | reverse complement strand
GAGTGCCGATAGATATATCGGAATTAAGGTGGTACCGCGAATATTTTTCGTCCTTAACAGTTGGTTAAGGGCGATATTTTTTTGGGAGGTTAGTTATGAAGACAAGAATAAGAGATTTGTATCAAGCAACACAAGATTATGTAGGTAAAGAAGTCACTGTTTATGGATGGGTACGAAATAATCGTTCGCAAAAAGAATTTGGTTTTTTGGACCTCAACGATGGAACAACATTTGAAACTATGCAAGTAGTATACGATAGTCAAATGAATGGGTTTTCGGATGCAAGAGGTTTACGAACCGCAGCTGCTGTTTCAGTGCAGGGGCTACTTGTATTGACACCAGACCGCAAACAACCATTTGAAATTCAAGCTAGCAAAATTGAACTTTTAGGCAATTCAGATGAAACTTATCCCATTCAGCCTAAGCGTCACTCGAGAGAGTTTTTGCGAGAAAATGCCCATCTTAGAAGTAGAACCAATCTGTTTAATGCTGTTTTCCGAGTTAGAAGTATCTTAACTTATGCTATCCACATGTTTTTTCAAGAAAGAGGATTCATTCACGTCGCGGCTCCGCTAATCACCGCAAGCGATGCTGAAGGAGCCGGCGAGACTTTTAAAGTAACAACATTTGATTTAAATAACATTCCTAAAACCGAAGATGGAAGTGTTGATTACTCACAAGATTTCTTCCAAAAAAAAGCTAATTTGACCGTTAGTGGCCAATTAGAAGCAGAAGCGTTTGCGCTTGCTTTTCGTGATGTATATACATTTGGGCCAACTTTTCGCGCTGAAAAATCTAACACGACAACCCACGCTAGTGAGTTTTGGATGGTAGAACCAGAAATTGCATTTGCCGATTTAAATGATGATATGGACCTTGCGGAAGATATGGTAAAGTTCCTTATTGAGTATTTGCTCGAGAAAGCTCCGACAGAAATGGCGTTTTTTAACCGCTTTTTAGAAAAAGGTTTACTGGAAAAACTACATAAAGTAAAAAATTCAAAATTTCATAGAATTACTCACAAAGAAGCAGTTGACATCCTTAAGAAAGCTCAACAGAAATTTCAATTTGAATTCGGGTATGACAAGGATTTTGCGACAGAACATGAGAAATATCTAGTGAAATACTTTGATGGACCTGTATTTATCACAGATTGGCCTAAAGATATTAAAGCATTCTATATGCGGTTAAACGATGATAAAAAGACAGTTGCTGCAATGGACTTGTTGGTACCAGGAGCTGGTGAACTAATTGGTGGAAGCCAAAGAGAAGAAAGACTAGATATATTAGAACAACGCATGGATGAAATGGGAGTCCCAAAAGAAGATTTATGGTGGTACCTCGACCTTAGAAGATATGGTGGATGTAAACATGCTGGATTTGGTCTTGGATTCGATCGGATGCTTATGTATATTACAGGTGTAGAAAATATTAGAGACGTTATTCCGTTCCCGAGAACGCCGAAAAATTGTGAATTTTAATAACTGTTTCATTTTTAATTTTTTATAAACTTCAAAATAAAAGGCTAGCACTTTATCAATTGGTGCTAGCCTTTTAAGTTTTTGGTTATTTGTTTTTCAATGTTTCAGCGATAGTTGTTGTTAAACCGACGATTCCCTGCATATCAGAAGGAATGACAATTTTAGTAGCTTGTCCATTCGCAACATCAACCATAGCTTTGTACGCTTCAAGACGTAAGAACGCTTCATCTGCGCCGGCTTCTTTAATCATTTCAATACCTTTAGCAGTTGCGCTTTGCACTTCAAGAATTGCTTTCGCTTTCCCTTCAGCTTCTTTGATGCGAGATTCTCTTTCAGCTTCTGCGCGAAGAATTTTAGCTTGTTTTTCACCTTCAGCAGTTAAAACTGCAGCTCTCTTTTCACCTTCAGCAATTAAAATAGCACGACGACGTTCACGTTCAGCACGCATTTGTTTTTCCATGGCTTCGCGAATATCTTTAGGCGGAATGATGTTTTTCACTTCTACGCGGATAATTTTGATGCCCCACGGATCAGTTGCTTCATCCAAGATAATTCTCATTTTTCCATTAATCTTGTCACGTGAAGTAAGAGATTCGTCTAGTTCTAAATCACCGATGATGTTACGCAAAGTGGTTGCAGTTAAATTTTCAATTGCGCGTAAAGGGTTATGAACACC
>CAZZJG010000169.1:0-2159 GCA_964654395.1 uncultured Candidatus Izemoplasmatales bacterium | reverse complement strand
ATAATATGGATGTTCATAGAGATGAGGCAATTAAACACGCTACTGTTTTGTTGAGTCAATTGACAAACTATACGACGATTGCCTTAGGTACGGACGCATTTGCATCAAAAGTTAAAAAGATCGAGTTAGTTCCCTTAAGTGATGAAACAAGTTTGCTTCTAATCATAACTAATTTAGGTCATGTTGAAAGCAAACAGATTCAAGTTCCGGAAAACACGACGATGGATGACATGAAACGTGTTATTGAGATCTTCAATGATATTTTGAGGGATACACCTATTGGTCAAGTTAGTGAAAAATTGCATTATGAAATTAATCATGAACGCATTAAAGACATTATGGCATACAACCAAACGATAATTGATACATTTTTGGAGGCCTTTACGAAATTCACCCAAAGTAAATACTATTTATCAGGGCAAACTAAAGTGTTGTATCAACCAGAATTTAGTAATGTTGATCGCGTACGTGAACTAATGACTTTCTTTGAGCAAAATGACATTTTCAAATTGGTGGAAAACACTGATAAGCAAGGAATTACTGTGCGAATTGGTAGAGAAAATCACGTTCAAGCAATGCGTGATTGTACGGTCATTACTGTGCCATATCAATTAAACGAAAAAGACACTGGAACGATAGCGATTGTAGGGCCAACACGAATGGAATACCAAAAAGTAATTCCGCTTGTTAAATATCTAGCTTCGCATATTTCGAAGCTATATAAGGAGTAGTGAGTATGGCAAAAAAAGAGGATAAGCAAAAACAAGAGGACATCTTGGAGCAACAGTCAGATGATCAAGAGGTGACTGAAGAAACACAGACTGATGAAGAAGAGCCAAAAGAAAATGAGGAAGATGTTCTCAAAAAACGTATTGCAGAATTAGAAGAAGAAGTTAAGTTTTTGAAAAACGAGTATCTTAAAGAAAAAGCTGATCTTGAAAATACGAAAAAACGTCTTGAAAAAGAACGGATAGTTGAACGTAAATATGCAGCTATGCCTGTTGTTAAGAGCTTTATTAACCCGCTCGACCATTTTGAATTAGCAATTAAACATGCTTCGGAAGATGAAGCGTTTAAACAGTATGTAACGGGTTTTGAAATGATTCTAAGAGAAATTAAGAAAAACTTAGAAGACCTTGGCGTAACAGAGATTGCGGCATTAGGTGAAGAGTATGATCCGAATTATCATCAAGCAGTAATGCAGGAAAAAGTTGATGGAAAAGAAGCAAATGAAGTTATTGAAGTACTGCAAAAAGGATATATGTTCAAAGATCGTGTAATTCGACCAGCTATGGTGAAAATTAGTGAATAGTAAACAAAGGAGTGATAGAAATGGGAAAAATTATTGGAATTGATCTTGGTACCACAAACTCTTGTGTTGCCGTTATGGAAGGAAATGAACCAAAAGTAATCGCAAATGCTGATGGATCTCGGACAACTCCGTCGGTTGTTGCGTTCAAAGATGGTGAAATTCAAGTTGGTGAAGTAGCAAAACGCCAAATGATTACTAATCCAAACACTATTGCTTCCATCAAACGTAAGATGGGAACAACAGAAAAAGTAGAAGTTAATGGTAAAAAATATACACCGCAAGAAATTAGTGCAATGATTCTACAAAACCTTAAAAAGACGGCTGAAGATTATCTTGGTCACAAAGTGACAGAAGCGGTTATCACTGTTCCTGCATACTTTAATGATGCACAACGTCAAGCTACGAAAGATGCAGGTCGCATTGCTGGGTTGGATGTTAAACGTATTATCAACGAACCTACTGCAGCGGCACTTGCGTATGGTATTGATAAAACAGATAAACATCAGACTGTTTTGGTTTACGATTTAGGTGGTGGTACTTTTGATGTATCCATCCTAGATCTTGCTGATGGTACCTTTGAAGTAATTGCAACCTCTGGTAATAACCGTCTTGGTGGAGATGATTTTGACCATAAGATTATGGATTATCTTGTAAGTGAATTCAAAAAAGAAACTGGCGTTGATTTAAGCAACGATAAAATGGCAATGCAACGCTTAAAAGACGCTTCGGAAAAAGCAAAGAAAGAACTTAGTGGAGTATTGCAAACACAGATTAGCTTACCTTTCATTAGTGTTGGTCCACAAGGTCCTGTTCACCTTGAACAAACGCTGACACGTGCGAAATTTAA
>CAZZJG010000168.1:0-2163 GCA_964654395.1 uncultured Candidatus Izemoplasmatales bacterium | reverse complement strand
GAGTAGAAGACGAAATGGCAACGGAAATTGCTGCTTACATCAAGGAAGAAGAAGAAAAAGCGAAGCTCTATGTTGATCGAATTGCCAAACAAATTTTATCGCAAGCAATGCAAAAGTATGCCCAAGAAGTAACCAGTGAATTTACTGTCAGTGTTGTTAGTTTACCAGATGACAACATGAAAGGACGTATAATTGGACGGGAAGGACGTAATATTAGGACTATTGAAGCACTAACAGGAATTGATTTGATAATAGATGATACTCCTGAAGCTGTAGTTCTAAGTGGATTTGATCCTATTCGTCGTGAAATTGCCAAACGTTCTCTAGAAGCACTTGTGTCCGATGGACGTATTCATCCAGGACGCATTGAAGAAATTGTCGAGAAAACAAGAAGTGAAGTTGATCGTTTTATTCGTGATAAAGGGGAAGAAGCAATATTTGAAGTCGGAATCGGACGTATTCATCCGGACCTTGTTAAGTTGCTTGGACGTTTGCATTTTAGAACAAGTTATGGACAAAATGTTTTGCGACATTCTATAGAGTGCGCATTCCTTGCTGGAAAACTAGCGGCTGAACTTGGTGAAGATGAGATCTTAGCTAAACGTGCAGGACTTTTACACGACATTGGTAAAGCAGTTGATCATGAAATGGAAGGGTCACATGTGGAAATTGGTGTCAGTATTGCTAGTAGATACCGTGAACCTATGGAAGTTATTGACGCAATTCATTCCCATCATGGAGAAGTGGAACCAAAATCTATTATTGCAGTACTTGTAGCGGCTGCCGATACCTTGAGCGCTGCGCGACCGGGCGCAAGAAAAGAGTCACTTGATTCTTATGTTAAACGACTGGAACAACTCGAAACTATATCGACCGAAGTTACAGGCGTTGAACAAGCGTATGCTATTCAGGCGGGGCGTGAAGTACGCGTCATTGTGCAACCAGACCAAGTGGACGATGCGAAGGCCCACAAGATTGCCCGTGACATTAAAAACAAAATCGAGGAACAGCTCTCTTATCCAGGAACTATTAAAATTACTGTTATTCGGGAAACAAGAGCGCAAGATATCGCAAAATAAAGCCTTCGAAATCGAAGGCTTTCGCTTTGTAAAGGGGGAGCAATGGAATATTTTGACTTATATGACAAAAACATGAATAAACTTAATAAGTTGATGCCACGGGGTGGTACTAATTTAAAGGGAGAGTATTTCCCAGTAGTTCATATATGGATTAAAAATCAGCAAGGTAATTATCTTGTCCAACAGCGAAATAAAATTACCGACCCTATTCCCTATTTGTGGGCAACGACGAATGGTGCTGTTTTAGCGGGTGAGACATTACTTGAAGGCGCAATTAGGGAATTGCATGAAGAACTGGGTCTTTCTTTTTCAGCAGATATGTTTAAATTAAAAAAACGTCTATTTGTCGATAATGATTGTTGTAATCATGTAGTTGATGTGTACCACGTCATGGCAGATGTCTTGCTAAAAGACGTTCAAATTGATACAGTAGAAGTGCGAAAAGTAGCTTTCTTGTCAAAAGAAGAAATATTAGATATGGTTAAAAATGGCTTGTTTTGGGATTATGAAACAATGTTAAGATATCCTGGGTATTTTGACATTCTAGAATCGAGGAAAAAATGAGAATACTTTGTATTGGGGACATCTATGGAACACTTGGGATGCAAGCATTAAGGGATTATTTACCGAAGGTGAAACAGACATACAAACCACATTTAATTATCGCTAATGGTGAAAATGCGCATAAAGGGCATGGGATTACTTTTTCAGAATATAAGGAAATGATGTCCCTTGGCATTGCGCTTGTCACACTTGGTAACCATGCGTTTCGTTACGATAAAATACGTGAGTTTATAGATAAATCAAATATCATTCGGCCAGCAAATTATGATATCAGCGTTCCTGGCAAGGGGTATCAGACGATTCGTTTTAATGAAAAGACAGTTACAGTCATCAATTTAATGGGTCGTATTTTTATGGGAGATCCATTAGACAACCCTTTTAAAGTAATTGATGAAATTTTAGAAAAAGTAAATAGTGATATCGTATTAATTGATTTCCATGGTGAAGCTACAAGTGAAAAAATTGCTTTTGCCCATTATGTAGATGGAAAAGTCACAGCTGTTTTTGGTACGCACACGCA
>CAZZJG010000167.1:0-2170 GCA_964654395.1 uncultured Candidatus Izemoplasmatales bacterium | reverse complement strand
AGAATATCGTCTACCGTAGTATTAATTACTCCCTTATATTTAAAGGTTACTTTAATTAGGAGTCCTATTGGATCTAGTTAAAGAATGCGTTGTCATTTTCAAAGCCTTGGTCTTAAAAGACCTAATAAGACAAGACTACTTAAAGATAATGATGCTATGTTACTAGTTACAGAAGCATCAACATTAGATACTTTGCTAATCTTTACAAGCAAAGGTAATTACGTCTTTTTACCAGTATTTAAATTACCAACTTATAAATGGAAAGAACTTGGAACGCACATAAACAACATTGTCCAACTTGAGGAAGATGAAAGTATTGTTAGAGCATTTACCGTTAGTAGTTTCGATATAGACGCGCATTTATTATTTGTAACGAAAAATAACTACATCAAACTAACGGCATTAAAAGATTTTGAAGTGTCCCGATACACAAAGCCAATACGTGCATTATCGTTGCAAAGTGGAGATAAGGTAGTATCGGTAGATTGGTGCGCTTCACTAGAATCAGAGATATTGTTACTGTCAAAACGGGGAGAAGCATTGCGCTTTGGTGCCAAAGATATACCAGTAACATCAACGACAGCTAAAGGCGTTAAAGGAATGAATCTTGCGCCAAAAAACGAATTAGCTGTAGGAATGGTGTTGAAGGATCATCACGATTTGCTGATACTAACAAACCGCGGCACAATTAAACGGGTTGATCTTACAACAATCCAAAGAAAAAAACGGGCACAAAGAGGATTGCAACAGTACAAAATTATTCGTTCTAATCCATATTTAGTGCAAGATGCAGCATTAATGAATGCGACACAATATAAGCATCGCGCTACACTTACTATTATTACTACAAAAGGCGCTAAACAATTAACAGCATTTGATATAAAATTCGAGAAAAGCGATGCGGGTAAGAAGTTTTTAACTAAAAGCGATGGAGATCCATTGTTCATCTTAATTGAATCACTTGTGGAAGATGAAACACTTGCCCCCATTTCTGAATATGTTAAAGAAGAAGAACGCGAAATTGTACAACCAACTTTATTTGATGAAGAAGCGGTTTAACCGCTTCTTTATTATTATACTCAAACACTACCGTATATGACCATAATAACGCGATAAGATCCTTGAAATATCGCAAATAATATAGTAAAATTAGAATACAATTGTTATGATTGAAGGTGATAATTTGAAATGTATGGAAAACTTATTTCGTGCTCAAATTCCTAATGAAACAACGATGGAATATTTAAGATTGTATAAACAAATTGGTAAAAACGAATATATCCGTGATGTTTTTGAGCAGGATTTAGAAGTAATGATTCGCCAAACTGTGCGTAAAGACACTTACTTTTTTTTGAAATATTTTGATGTGACAATCTCTGATACAAGGTTTAAGAATCTTGTCGATAAGGATGTTAAGCCTAAAAACAGAGTAGAACAGATGATTAAGAACTTACATAATGCATTTACCAAGATTCATGCTGAAAGTGCTCATTTTGAGTTGTTTGCGACTGAGGCACAAGACCTATTAAAATATTTGTATGGTGATATGCTTTCACAGAAAAAAATGCAATTTCGCAAATTAAAGCACGACCCGCGCACTTCTAATATTTGGTCAATTAAAGTAAGTAGTACAAGAGATGTTCTAGATCAAATGGTCCAGTTATATAAACGGTCCTTTCAACATCCTGAATACGAAGCATCTTATATTATTTTAGCGTTTTACATCGATTTATTACATGTTACACCGTTTGAGGATAAGAATGAAGAAATAGCTTTGATATTGATGTATCTTCTGCTTTTAGCAAATGATTATGGTGTCTATGATTATATTAGTTTCTTTGAAATTTTATATCAAAATAAAGAGCGTTTTAATGAAGCCCTCGTTCAGGCAGGGTTTAACTGGGAACTAGGTTTTTCACTGTTATTACCGTTACACGAACTAATTATTCAAACGACTATTGATGCGTATGAGAAACTTGAGTATTTAGTAAGAGATTACCAGTTTGATTCGAAGTTAAACAAATCTGATAATGTTGAAAATACGATTAATAAATTAGATGAAGTGTTCTCAAAAGATGAAATAAGAGCAATTCACCCCTATATTTCTGATTCGACGATCAATCGATCATTAAAACGTTTACGTGTAGAAAATAAAATTCGTCAACTTGGT
>CAZZJG010000166.1:0-2171 GCA_964654395.1 uncultured Candidatus Izemoplasmatales bacterium | reverse complement strand
AGAAAGCTGATAAAGTTCTCGTAGTAGGAGGAATGTCCTACACATTCTTAAAAGTTCAGGGATATGAAATTGGAACTTCTTTGTGCGAAAATGATAAACTTGACCTCGCGAAAGAATTACTAGAAAAAGGAAAAGATAAAATTGTATTACCTACAGATGTAGTAGTTACAAAAGAGTTTGATGCAGAAGCACCTTTACGCATAACTAATATTGGCGACATCCAACCAGATGAAATGGGAATGGATATTGGTCCAGAAACACTAAAACAAGCTAGTGAAATATTAAAAGACGCTAAAACAGTTGTTTGGAATGGACCTGCAGGTGTATTTGAGTTTCCACGCTTTGCGGAAGGTACCATCGGCATTTGTGAAGTACTCAAAGACATTGATGCCACAACTATTATCGGTGGAGGAGACAGCGCAGCTGCCGCAATTCAACTTGGTTACGCTGATAAGTTCTCTCACATTTCAACCGGTGGTGGCGCAAGCTTAGAATATTTGGAAGGAAAGGTACTTCCAGGTGTAGCTGCCTTGGATGAAATCTAATAGATGGTGAGTGAATTGGAACGTATCATCCGTTTAGCAAGCACAAAAGGACTTCATGCAGAGCTAGCTTCGAAAATTGTTGCTTTAGCTGGTAAATATGACGCAGATGTCCAAATTAAATACGAGAATCAGATCATAAATGCCAAAAGCGTTCTTGGTCTAATCTCACTGGCTATTCCGTATGGAGAAAATTTAGAAATTATCGCAACAGGAACTGATGCAGAAAAAGCCGTTGAAGAAATTCGAAAATTGTTGAGTAAGGAAGTTTAAAATGAGAAAACCAATTATAGCTGGAAACTGGAAAATGAACAAGACGCGTGATGAAGCATTACAATTCATTTACAGCGTTAATATGAAACTACCAAACAAAGCTCTTGTTGATAGTGTTATTTGCGCGCAGGCGCCTGTGCTTCGTGATCTTGTTAAACGCCAAGGAGATAATTTACGTATTGGTGCGCAAACTATGCACTATCTAGATCAAGGTGCATACACAGGTGAAATAAGTGCTGCTTTACTAGAAAATATCGGCGTAGAATATGTTATCATCGGTCATAGCGAACGAAGAGCATATTATAACGAAACAGACGATGCAATTAATAAAAAGTTACATCAAGCATTTCGTTATAACATTACGCCAATCCTTTGTGTTGGTGAGTCGCTTGCGACAAGAGAAGCAGGTACGACTAATAAGTTTGTGAAAGAACAACTAGTAGCTGCTTTAAAGGGACTTGGCAGTGAACAAGTTAAGAGCATGGTCATTGCTTATGAACCCATTTGGGCAATTGGAACTGGGAAAACAGCTACTGCAGAAATGGCAAATGAGACAATTTCACACATTCGTCAAGTTGTTAAAGAATTGTATGGTGATGAATCAGCAAGCGTCGTACGCATTCAGTATGGTGGCAGCGTAAAACCAGCTAATATTGAAGAATTATTAGCACAAAGTGACATCGATGGCGCATTAATTGGTGGAGCCTCATTAAATGAAGAAGATTTTCTCTTTATGGCAAACGCTGCTGTGAAAAAATAATTGTAAAAAGCCACAATTAGTGGCTTTTTTTATAGAGAAAATTTGAATAACAAGTGTAACACGCTAAAAGAAGCATCAATAAAAAGAAAGATATATCATCGAAAAACAGTCGGTATTGAGTTATTATTACAATTACCAACTCATCTGTTAAAAACAATTATCTGTAGTCGTGGTAAAGAACTCACAAGACATAAAGAAGTGAATAATATGTACTTTGCTGTTTCTTACTGTGCGGGAAAAAAGAAGAAAATGAAAAATATAGTGGTTTCAACATGAATATTATCAGAAAGGAATGGAATTACCACTAACAAACTATGATGATGTAGAACAAGTACTTTCACGAATAAGTTAAAGACCTAAAAAATGAATTAACGTCCAAACACCACTAGAGGTAATCAACGAATTAATCTAATGTGATTGTTTGATTCGCTAAATTATCTAAAAATAAAAGACCGCGATGCGATCTTAATTAATAAATGGTGCCGAAAATAGGACTCGAACCTACGACCTGCTGATTACGAGACAGCTGCTCTACCAACTGAGCTATTTCGGCACAATTTAAGTCCATATATACTATATCACAATTTTGTTTTTAG
>CAZZJG010000165.1:0-2173 GCA_964654395.1 uncultured Candidatus Izemoplasmatales bacterium | reverse complement strand
GTAGAGAACAATACCCCCTTGGTTTGGTGTTTATTGATATTAATAACCTTAAGTTTATAAATGATGCCTTTGGCCATGATGCCGGAGATGAATTACTTATTTTTACTGTTAATGCGATGCGAAAATACCTTCAAGATGAAGATCTATTGTTTCGCCTAGGTGGCGATGAGTTTTTAGTTGTAATTCCTAATGTGTCGAAAAAAACAATTGAGTTGTTTACAGAAGCGGTGTCAATAGATGTAAAAAAATATTTGATTAGACATCTAACTACATCAATTTCCTTTGGCTGGTATATTTCATTAGATGTAGAAGAAAAGGTCGAAACTGCGATTAGTAAAGCAGAACGTGATATGTACAATTACAAGCTCAGTCATAGAGGAACAATGCGTTCTAACGCTTTAGAAGTGTTGATGAATACCTTGCATGAAAAAGACCCTTATTCAAAAGAGCATTCTGATAGAGTTGCGATGTATAGTGAACACCTAGCTAAATGGATGGGACTGGACAATTTGCGAGTGAAGGAAATCTATATTGCCGCAAAAATACATGATGTTGGTAAAGTCTTAATTCCTAGCGCAATATTAGAAAAACCAGGAGCTTTAACACCGCAGGAATATGAAAAGGTGAAAGAGCATCCGCTTACAGCTTTTCGCATTTTGTCCAATTTAAGAGAGATGGAACAAATTGCGATTATGGTAAAGTACCACCATGAGCATTTTGATGGCAAAGGATACCCAAATGGTTTAAAAGGGGAAGAAATCCCACTTGGCGCACGCATTATTTCTGTTGTTGATGCGTTTGACGCGATGACTTCTAAGCGCTATTATAGATTAACGCGAACAGTTGATGAAGCGAAAGCAGAATTAAAACGGTGTAGCGCAACGCAGTTTGACCCCGAAATTGTCAAGGTGTTTCTCGCTCATATTGATGATTTGCGATTAGATCATATCGCAAATAATGCACGGTGAATAATCGTGCATTTTTTGTTGCTGGACGCGGTGATTTTATCAAGTAGTTTTGTTGTAATTTATGATATAATTAACTCGGTGATTGGATGAACTATATACAAGGAATTGTTAAAGCTATATTGTATCACAATGAAGAAAATGCCTATACGATCATTAAAATTGAAATCACAGATATTACAGAAGATACTGGTATCTTCCTTTTCGAAGAAGGCGATTATATAACTGTAACAGGGTACATGTCAACTCCTATGAGAGGCGAAGAAATTCGCTTCTTTGGTGAAATAATAAATCATCCTAAATATGGGATGCAGTATCAAACTACTTCTTATGAAAAACAATCAGAAACATCTTACGCTGGGTTAATTGAGTATCTATCTAGTGATTTATTTCCGGGAGTTGGTATTAAGACGGCAGAGCGAATTGTCAAAACGTTAGGAACTACTTTAGTATCGGACGTTATAAAAGATGGTGGAGTGTTAGATAAAGTTCCTAAGTTAACAAAAAAACAAAAACAAGTAATTATTAAGGGACTTATTGATAATAAAGCGGCTGAACATGCGCTAATTAGACTATATTCTTATGGCGTATCACCAAAAATGGCAATGCGAATATTTAAACATTATCAAACAGATACCATTTCTATAATTGAAGAAAACCCTTATCAATTGATTCAAGATATAGAAGGGATTGGCTTTGAAAGAGCTGATCTAATAGCTCGTTTGCTAGGGTGGAAGGAAGATCATCCCTACCGGGTAAAAGCTATGATTCTGTATTTATATCAGTTGATGGGAGTAAATCATGGTCATACATTTTTGTATTATGAACAATTAATTGATTACCTATTTCGCGCGTTAAACAGAAAAAGAGTAATTGTGGCAAAAGAAGATATAGAAAAACATATATCCAATTTAGTAGAAGAAGATGTATTAATTCAGCATGATGATAGGGTAAAACTAAAAGCCGTTTATTATAGTGAACAGAACATTCTCGAAAAAATTGTACAAGTAAGCAAAGAGAGTGAAACTGAAATCGATGAAGCAAAGCTAAATAAAGCGATTAGTGATTTTGAAAAAATAGAGGGCATTCAGTATACAAAACGTCAAAAACAAGCGATTGTTCAAGCGATTTCGAACAATATGTTTATTTTGACAGGCGGACCTGGGACAGGGAAGACAACGGTTATTAAGGGGCTAATCTATGTGTAT
>CAZZJG010000164.1:0-2185 GCA_964654395.1 uncultured Candidatus Izemoplasmatales bacterium | reverse complement strand
TCACAAACAATTTTTATTGGAAAACTTTATGAATTTGAATAAGATTTTTTCCGCTTCCTTGCAAAAAAGCGTGACTTTCAATCGGTTATTTGCCTTCTAGTTGAACTTTTCGAATCCAAATTGCTCCATCATTTGTCTTAACTGCAAAGTGCTTTTTCGAAACATAACAAATCGTACCAGGTGGGACATTTGGGAAACTTTCTTGTTCACTTGGAATTTCTGTCCACAAGATTTTTAACCTCTTTCCATCAATCAAAGCATAGGTTGCTGGGTCGGGAAGAAAAGCTCTAACTTTAGCGTCAATAACGGCGGTATTTTGATTAAAGTAAAGGTGTTCCTCTTCTTTTTTGAGATTATAAGCATATGTAGCTTCTTTATGATTTTGCGGAATGCAAGGCGCACTTTTGTCGATGATGGACGGAAGTGTTGCAAGTAATAGGTCTCTCCCAAGAAAACTCAGCTTTTCAAAAAGCGTCCCACTTGTTTCCCGAGCATCAATAGTGGTAGCTTGTTGAGATATGATATCTCCTTCATCCATTTTCATTGACATGTGCATAATTGTAACACCTGTTTTTATATATTGGCGCTCAATAGCTCTTTGAATTGGAGCTCCACCCCGTAGTTTCGGCAAAAGAGAAGCATGAACATTGATTGCGGCGATTCGAGCACTATCTAGTACAGCTTTTGGTAAAATTTGCCCATACGCAGCGGTAATGATTAAATCTGGTTGGATGTCTAATATGATTTTGTAATCGTCTCTCAGTTTTTTAGGTTGAAAAACAGGTATTTGCATTGATTGTGCTAGCTTTTTTACCGGGGGACTAGTGAGCACTTTTTTGCGTCCTATCTCTTTATCTGGTTGCGTTACTACTAGTGCTACTTGATATTTTTCATGGAGTGCTTTTAATATTGGTACGCTAAATTGTGGCGTTCCCATAAATATAATTTTCATTGGTACCTCCTTTTAAAGTAAATCCGGATGCCGATCAATGGCAATTGAAATTATATCTTGATATTTTTGGAAAACATAATAAAGTTCTTCTTCAAACAAACGATGGTGTTTATCTTTTACGATTATTTGGGCGCGATACATTGACTTGATGCGCGCAACTTTTGGAAGTACAGGCCCAAGAATAATTGTATCGCTTGGAAGAAGGCGTTTTAAATCATAAACAATTTTACTTGCGGTTTTTAAAGTGAACTTAACATCTTTGTCAGCGGTTATAATTTGTATTAAATTTACAACGGGCGCGTATCCAGCTAAAGTGCGTATACGCATTTCGGTATTATAAAAGGTTTTGTAATCGTGATTTTTCGCAGCTTTAATAGCATAATGATTTGGGTTATATGTTTGAATAACGACTTCTCCTAAAAGATCGTGTCTTCCTGCTCTACCTGCAACTTGTGTAAGAAGTTGGAATGTTTTTTCAGTCGCTTTATAATCAGGAAGTTTAAGACTCATATCAGCTGCAAGAACTCCTACAAGCGTTACTCGACGAAAATCAAGTCCTTTCGCAATCATCTGTGTTCCAATTAAAATATCTCCCTTTTGTTCAAAATCATATAGTAATTGTTCATGAGCGTTTTTTCTCGTTGTAGTATCTCTGTCCATCCGAATAACATAAGCATTTGGATATTCCCTTTTCACTATTTCTTCAGCTTGTTCTGTACCAAGTCCCATGTACCTAATATATGAGCTTTGACAATTTGGGCAAAGCGATGGACTCTTCTCTTGATGGCCACAATAATGACACTTAAGTGAAGATGAATCTTCATGGTAAGTTAACGAGATATCACAGTTAGGACACATGATTACTTCACCACAGCTGCGACACATAACAAATGTTGAATGTCCTCTTCGATTTAAAAGTAACATGATTTTTTCTTTTTTTTGTAAACGATCATTTATTAATTCTCTTAGTTTTTGAGAAAAGATAGTCCGATTCCCCGCTTCAAATTCTAAACGCATATCTTCAATATGTACCTTCGGAAGCGTTGTATCATTAGCACGCTCTGTCAAATTTAATAACATGTACTCCCCCTTAGCAGCATGATAATAACTTTCAACAGAAGGGGTGGCGCTACCGAGAATGACAGGTATTTGATATGTATCAGCACGCATAAACGCAACATCCCTAGCAAGAAAAGAAAGTGGAGTATCCTGTTAAAAAGAATCAGTATATTC
>CAZZJG010000163.1:0-2186 GCA_964654395.1 uncultured Candidatus Izemoplasmatales bacterium | reverse complement strand
GGAAAGGTAAGATTCATAACCGTAAACGTCGTGCATCTCAGCTTTCGGGAGGGCAACAGCAACGCGTTGCCATCGCAAGGGCATTAGCTAAGAACCCTAAAATAATCATCGCCGATGAACCAACTGGTAACTTAGATAGTAAAAACACCCAAGAAATTATGGAAATCATCAAAGCTATTTCTAAATTCAAACTCGTCGTTCTTGTCACCCACGAAGAAAAACTAGCTAAATACTATGGCGATCGCATTATCCGTATGAAAGATGGAATTATCATCTCTGATGAAAAGAATATTCCAAACGGCAAGTTAAATATGAAACACGAAACAGATATTTACCTTGGTGATTTATCTAAACAAAACTTTGGCGAGTTTCTTTCAGTATTCTCCGATGATGAAGAAATGCGCAATGTTAAGGTTCAACTCATTATTAAAAACAAAACGATGTACGTTGATATCAAAACAAACGATATCAAGAACATTCAACTATTGGGCCCTGACAGTGAAGTAAGGTTACAAGAAGGAACGTATCAAAATGAAGCAATCGACATTGATGAACAACTATTTGATTTAGATAGCGTTATTAAAGAAAGACCGCCAGCAAAACAAAAACATAGTGTGATTAGAATCCGCGATAGTTTAAACATTGCATGGCTGCGAATGAAAAAAACAAACCTGTTTGGAAAAGCAATATATGGTGCATTTGGACTAGTCGCAGCTTTGGTCGCACTTGCAATAAGCATGGGTAATAGGTTTGTGACGTTTGAAAAAGAAGAATATCTTGAAGATTCTATGAATTTAGTGCTTGTAGAAAAAGGGAATTTTACTTACGATGATTTTATTACATTAGAAGAATTAGAAAGTATCGAACATGTTCGGCTACTGAATCAAGCACCCATCTCGATTAACCTTCCCCCGATCTTTCAAAGTTATTCTCAAACATCATCGTTTTCATATCCGACGAGTTTACTTACAAGTGCGCAAAGTTCACAACTTATCCTCGGGGCTTTCCCAACAAAGCAAACTGATTTTATAATAGACATGCAAGTTGCGGACAAATTAGTCGATAGCTACGATATGCAGTATCTCGGGATATCAACTTATGAAGCCTTACTAGAACTTCCATATTCAATCGAAATTAATGGTGTAAATGGCTCCTACCAAATTGACTTGACCTTAACAGGAATAATTGATTCAGGTAGCCCCGTTATTTTCCTAGATGAACAAATTATGTATATGGCTGCCTACAAAATTGGCATCTATGAGTATTTTCAAGATGATTTAAATCTAGAAGTTGGTGATCTTCCAACTAATAACCAAATGTTGATATATCATGTTGATACATTACCAAATCCTATTACTGATTTAAAACAATTAGTATTTTCTACTGAATTTACAGTTAGTGGAAGTTATACAATGATTGGTGAGAACGCACCTATATCATTAATTAAACTTGAAGATGCTAAAAGAGCGTATTTCAACGAACAATATACAAGACCGGGACAAGAAATCAATGTTATTGCGAGTGACGTTGAAACAGCTATAAGTGATCTAGCGCAAAAGGGCTATCAAGTGACATCATATCATGATATTCAACTTGAAAACTACCGAGAAGACCGCGTAAGAGAAGGAATTGGGACAATCACATTTATTTTAGTTGTCCTAGGAATTAGTGCTCTTAGCTACTTCCTAGTAATTAGATCTAGTTTACTTGCTCGTATATACGAAGTTAGCGTATACAGAGCTCTTGGCGTAAGTCGTTGGGATATTCATAAAATGTTCCTAGTAGAAACATTACTTGTATCTACGCTCACGAGTGTAGTAGGTTATTCACTGATGATATTATTACTGTGGAGACTCCAAGTACTACTTGAAGATTTCACAACAATTGTAAGAATAACACCGCTATCTACTCTAACAGGGGTACTACTAATTTATCTAGTAAATGCTCTTTCTGGGTTAATCCCAGTAACGAACTTATTACGCAAAACTCCTGCTGAAATACTAAGCAAATACGATTTCTAAACAAAACCTTGGTTCATACAACAGTGAACCAGGGTTTTTCATGTGTTTCTCTTATTTTTTCTATGCTGTGTTATAATAAAAACAAAGGGTGGTGTTACTTATGATTGATCATATGTATGTCAAAAATTATAAAGCATTTCATCGCGAAAATATTCAACTAGGGAA
>CAZZJG010000162.1:0-2189 GCA_964654395.1 uncultured Candidatus Izemoplasmatales bacterium | reverse complement strand
CTATTTCGTCACCAATCAGTAAATAACCAGTCGCGCCACCAATTATCATAGCTTAAATGACAATAGCTTTTCTTGTTTCTTCATACAACGCTCCAAGCATAGGAATCAACAAAAACACCAGCCAACCCGTTTCCTCCATATCATTTGGCGTAATATAAAGGAAGAAAATCGCAACAGTAATAAACGGACTTAGCGCCAAAATTATCTCAAATATCTTTTTATTTCTTTCTAATAAAATAGCCGTTACGGGAATCAAAAGAAACACGAGCCAGCCAGGGTGCCACAAGTCATACCCAAAACCAAGTACACCATATCCTATCACGGCCATAAAAGGTGATAAAGCAATTAAAGTCTCTGTCTTTCTATCTGTATTCAAAATAATTGCTATTACAGGAATAAGGAGAAATGCCATCCATGAATACTGCCATAAATCAAAACCAAACCCTAGACCGAAAAACAAAAACAGCGCAATAAACGGACTTAATGCAGTCAACTTTTCTCTTTTTTTACGCTCTTTTGAAACTAATATAGCTTCTTTCTTCTCGTAACCTTCCGCCAAGGAATCAATGATTTCTTCTGGAAAACCTAATGTTTTCCATATTCTTTCATCAGTCATCCCTTTTACTTGACATGCATCATACATTTCATCATAATCACGTAAAATATCTTCTTTTTCCCATTTATCTATCGCATACTGGTCTAGTAGATTACTTAATTTTTTGAGATAGGTCTCTTTCATAATTTTCTCCTTTCAAAACATTCATAACACTAGATAAAAACGACATCCACTCTTGTTCAAACTGTTTAAGTTGTTTTTGCCCATCATCAGTAAGTCGGTAGTATTTTCTTGGTGGACCTACTGTACTTTTTTTCTGATACGTTTCAAAAAAACCTTGCTTTGTCAATCTACGCAATATCGGATAAACAGTATTCTCATTAACATCCAATTGGTTCGAGAGAGTCTCAATAACCTCTAAACCATACATATCTTTTTGTTGTACTACTTTCATTACGCAAAGCTGAATAATTCCCTTTTTAAATTGGGTGTTCAAACAATCACCCCTTTCTGTGTTTTACACACTACTAAAATATCATGGTTTTGTGTAAAACACAATACCAAATGAAAAATTATATTATATTATTTTCACAACACTTCTATTTGTTGACTTTGACAAGACAACTTATTATAATCAAATGCGAATAGGAGTGATGAACATGACATGGCAAAGTGCTTTGTTTGCAGTTTTTACCGGAATTTTTCTTGGCTGGCTTATCACTAGAAACAAAAACATCGACTACTCAAAAATACGCATCATTCTACCCGATGACTTTCGCAAAAACATGCGTAAAGGGCAACTTATTGACATTCGAAAAAATGAACTATTTAAACAGAACCGCTTTAAAGGTTCACGCAACTTAAAACCTTCACAACTAACTTCTAAATACAGTAAAATCCGCAAAGATTTACCTGTATATCTTTATTGTGAAAACGGTAAAAAAAGTAAACGCGTTGCCAAAAAAATGATTCGCAAAAATTATCATGAAATATATATACTTGAAGGTGGATTCCGTACCTATCAAAACAAAAACCGCTAACGCGGTTTTTGTTTTGATAGCTAAATTATAGGGTTTACACTTAATAGTGATCTAAGCTTTTTTAATTAAGGGTATCTACTGTAGTTATCTGCTTATCATCACACTATAATTTTATGCTAATCGTAAGGACAAATTTGTCTTTTTTTACAATTTATAATTAACACTTATTATTTTTTCTATTTTTCTTTGATTCTTGTAGTCTTGTAACTACCATTTAAATACCTAATCATTTCATATAGGACAAACTGATGCCTTAAATCTGTGAAATTATAATATACTCCACGGTATTCAAAACTGAATGAGTGTCGCATAGTATTAACAGGATATTTCATTTCTTCAAGTAAAAACACATAATTAGGACCATTACCAGACAAATAAAGTTTTTTATCTCTATACTCGAGAATATATCGCCCAATTTTGATGTTTTTCATTTTTTGATCATCAACAACGTTTAATGTTAAATCAAAAGAAAAGGACGATTGAATAACTTCTTCAATGTGGCTAAATTGATCTTTATTATAATCAACAAGTGATTCAAAGCGATTACCTTCTATTTCTTCATAAACATTAATAGTCCCTATTACACCACATAT
>CAZZJG010000161.1:0-2198 GCA_964654395.1 uncultured Candidatus Izemoplasmatales bacterium | reverse complement strand
CTTTAAAGGCAACATCTAACGCTTGTAACAAACCGTGTTTATGCGCCGCGGTAGTTGTGCGACTATTAGCGTATGTCGCGCTTTTCATACCAATATGACCAGCGATTAAACTAAAAAAGGAACCGAGTACAAATGCGAACGCCGTACCAAGACCGTAAAACAGTGCGGAATATTCAGTCTGTTCAATAACAATATTTGTATTACTATTTTCGGTCAAACCAGATATTGTATCATAACCGAAATAAAACCCCAAAAAGATAGTGACTGACGCAATCGCAATATAAATATAGATAACACGATGTTCGCTCTTTAAAAACGCTTTTGCGCCTTCTTTAATGTAAGAACTAATCTCACGAACTTTTTCATCCCCTTCATCAAAGGACAAAATCTTTCGATACAAATAAAAAGCATATCCCAATGCACTGAGAGATATGATGAAACCAAGTACCAAGTAAAATACTGTGTTCATATACTTCCTCCATATTTGTTCTTATTCCATTATACTCATTGAATGAAAACGTTGTCAAGAATTCCTGCATCACTAGCAATACATCCGACGAAGGAGTATACTAAACATGTAAGGTGATTTATAGTAGGAGGGTTATCATGAAAATACTTATTGTAAATGATATGGACTTATACCATGCTTCAAAAAAGCAACTTTCAATGTTTCATGATGTGGACATCTTATATTCTCCATTTAATCATACATCTTTTAGTCACATGGTTTTTACATTACCAGAAGAACTATTTTACGCCGACGTAACCAAAGAGCGTTTACCCGATATTATCATGAAAAGCGCTGATGACTTACTTATACAAAGCGCCGATTTACACGATGTTTCTAACCAAGTGAAAAAATACGATTTACTAACCAAAACTGTTGTTCAGTTATGTTTGAAACATTTGCAAAAACAAACGCCTCAAAACATACAAGATTGGGAACACTTTATCGCAGAAATAAATGTTAGGGGAAACAAAATAGAAGATTTGTTACGGCTTGTACTATTAAATACTGTCATTGGTCCTGATCTATCAAAGATATTATATGGACTTGGAAGACCAGAAGTTAAAAGAAGACTTGAAGCATATTTACACAATGCACGTAATCGTTTTTAAAATAAAAGAAGTCTCATAGGTTATATTACTTGCACAAGAAATGCCATTCGTGTACGATTAAACCGGTAGGGACTTGGAGGTGTTACCATGGAATCAAATGAAATGTTACGGTTGGACAAACAACTTTGTTTTAAGCTGTATTCGGTATCACGCAAACTAACTTATGCATATCAACCATTACTATCTAAATACAATTTAACATATCCACAGTATGTAGTTATGCTTGCTCTTTTTGAACATCAGTCCATGGATTTCAAACAACTATGTCAATACGTCAATTTAAAAGCAGGAACGCTCACACCGATTGTTAAGCGGCTAGAACAAAATGGTTATCTACACCGGATTCCAAACCCTTCAGATCATCGTAGAATAGACATTAAACTAAGTGAAAAAGGGAATGCAATAAAGTCAGAAATTATTGAAGTTCCCTTAACGCTAGCTAAAAAATTAACACTTGACCCTGTACGCGTCAACCAGTTACTTGAAACACTAGATTTACTTGATGAATTGCTTTCTGACATATAAACATTATTTTACGCGCTCTGCGCGTTTTTCTTTTACGTATTTATGATATAATAAGAGATAATGAGGTGAAAAAATGAGACATGTAATCCAAGTAAACAGTTCCACAAGAAACGAATTGATTGATATCACAACCAAAGTACAAGCAATCCTAACAAAAAGCGGGAAAACAGACGGTATTATTACATTATTTGTTCCTCACACAACAGCCGCGATAACCATTAATGAAAACGCTGATGATGATGTAAAACATGATCTGATTTTTGCATTAAACAAAATAGCCTCGCAAATGCCTCAATTCAAACATCTAGAAGGGAACTCTGATGCTCATGTCAAAACAACATTAGTAGGAATAACACAATGTGTACCTTATGAAAACGGTAAACTATCACTAGGTATATGGCAAGGAATTTATTTATGTGAGTTTGATGGACCTAGGAGAAGAAACATATACGTAATCTTATAAAAAAAGTCACTCAAGTGGCTTTTTTTATAAATTCATTAAGATTACCCCAACTTACATTTCTATTACCTAGTTCAATTTCATGAACAAGTTC
>CAZZJG010000160.1:0-2241 GCA_964654395.1 uncultured Candidatus Izemoplasmatales bacterium | reverse complement strand
ATGCAGTCCTGCAGTTGGAGCAGCTGCGCTTCCTTTATGTTTGTTGTAAACAGTCTGATAACGATCAGGCTCGTCGAGTGTTTTGTGAATATATGGCGGAAGTGGCATTTCACCAAGTTGATCTAGTATTTCATACAAAATTCCTTGATAAAGAAGTTTCATATGACGAATGCCTTCTTCATCTTCTTTAACGCATTTTGCTTGTAAATCACCATCACCAAATATTACTGTTGAGCCAACTTTAATCTTGCGTGCTTTATTTACTAAGCACGCCCACACATCATTACCAAGGTCCCGTAGCAACAATACTTCAATAACTGCACCCGTTTCTTCTTTTACGCCAATAAGACGTGCTGGAATAACAGATGTGTTATTAAAAACAAGCACGTCACCTTTACTTAAATATTTTGGTAACTTGCGAAATGTGTCATGAACTGTCTTGTCTTTTTGCACATCTAAAACAAGCAACCGTGAATCATCACGGCGCAAAAGAGGAGTTTGTGCAATCAATTCTTCTGGTAAATCATAGTCAAAATCAGAAACTTTCATTCAAATAACCTCAAATTGTGACTTTTCTTAAAATGACGGAACGCTTTTTCAGTCGCAACGCGTCCCCGTGGAGTTCTTTTAATAAATCCTATTTGCAATAAATACGGTTCGTACACGTCTTCAATAGTTGTCGGTTCTTCACCAATCGATGCTGCTAGGCTTTCCAAACCTACAGGCCCACCACCAAAGTTATCGATAATACCAAGTAAATAAGCATGATCTTTTCCATCAAGTCCTAAAGCATCAATATTTAACTTAGTAAGCGCAAGCTGACACATCTTTTGATCAATGACACCATCATTTAAGACGTCAGCAAAATCGCGAATCCTACGAAAAAGACGATTAACAATACGTGGTGTACCTCTGCTTCTTCTCGCAATTTCAACAATTGCATCTTCATGAATTTCTGTTTCAAAAATAGAGGCAGTTCTTCGACAGATATCTGCAAGTTCGCTTTCGTTATAAAAGTGTAGTTTATGCACAACACCAAACCGATCTCTAAGCGGTGCGCTTAAATCACCAAATCTTGTCGTTGCTCCCACAAGGGTAAAAGGTGGAAGTTCAACCCTAATAGATTTACTTGTAGAATCACGTCCTACAATGATATCAATCACATAATCTTCCATTGCTGGGTACAATATCTCTTCTACTATCCTTGGCAACCGATGAATTTCATCAATAAATAAAATATCACCAGGACTAAGACTGGTTAAAATTGCTGCAAGATCACCACTACGCTCGATGGAAGGCCCGCTTGTAATTTTTATGTTAACACCTATCTCATTCGCTATTATGTTAGCTAACGTAGTTTTACCTAATCCAGGAGGTCCATATAACAGCACATGGTCAAGCGCTTCATTTCTTTGCTTTGCGGCTTTAATAAAAATATCCATCATTTCTTTGACTTCCCTTTGTCCTATATAGTCTTTTAAGTATTTTGGCCGCACTGAAAGAAACTCTAAATCTTCTGGTAGGATTGCGCTAGAATACAAGCTTTCTTCCATGATATCACCTCAAACAAATTATACTCGTTACACCATTTTTTTACAAAACATTTTTACAATCTTACTGCACTTAATATATTTAGTTGTATAACTAAAAGTACTATGATACAATTATAACATAAAAAACAAAGGGGAATCGCTTGCTTTCACAATTTTCCAGGAGGTGACCCTTCGATGGAGAAGTCCTTGCGTTCATACGACATTTCTTCTTATGATTTAGAACTGGGTTATAATAAACAGTTATCGTCCATCAAGAAACAAAAGGACAAATTATTACAAAACCATGAAAAAAAATCCTTGAAATCGCACAAGGATTTTTTGAAAAAGGAACAAAAGCACAACCAGGCCATACGCGAACTAGAAGAAAAATCAGTTGTCAAACAACAACGAATTGAACGTGCAGTTTCCAACAAAATAACTCGATTTGAACCAAGAAGAAAGCGTAAAGACGCGGAATTACAAGAATATAAAGAAGAGCAACTTAAGCAATAACAAATTAACCAGGAAACACTTAGTCAGGAAATACAAGCATTAAACCAAGAAAAAGCGGAAAAACAAAAACATATTAAAGATGTCTATGAAGAAAATATTCAGTCATATTTAGAAAAATTGAATGTATATCAAGATAATTTCTAACAAAATCAGAGTATATTTCAAAATAAAGTATCTCAATATCGCGAGAAAGTAC
>CAZZJG010000159.1:0-2275 GCA_964654395.1 uncultured Candidatus Izemoplasmatales bacterium | reverse complement strand
GAGGATATTCATATGAAAAAGCATACTCTATTAGTAATGAGTCGAGTCCGGTGTGACAATTTTTTTATACAGGCAATAAATGAACTCAAAAATGATTTTAATATCATCGTAACGGTCACAAAAAAGAACAAAGATCGGTACGCTGTAATTGAAGGGATAACACTTGAAGAATGGCATGATGCGGAAACCATGCAAAAACTATGTGAAGCTATCACTCCAGAACAACTGAGAAAAATCACAACTATTGAGACAGAGCTTAATTTAAACTGCTACAATTTTAATATAAATTATTTCCTGTACGAAAAATTTGTCAATCGCTATCATGGCAGATCTATACTCCAATCAAGAAATAAGACTATCCCCCAGTACATTCTTCTTGAATACGAGTTCCTGAAATCAATTGTTAAAAAGCATAAGATCGAATATGCCTTTTTCGAAACTCTTGATTTAACGGAGACAATGATACTTAACGCTATGGCTCGGGAAAAAATTATTAAGGGGGCATTTGCCCAACAATCACATTCTATTGGTGGAGAGATTCGATTCAGAATTATTAATGATCAGCACTGTAACAGTCCTAAAATTGACCATATATATAATTCAGAAACAATCAGCATGGAAAGCATCGCTTGGGCAGAAAAAACTATTAAAAAATATGACCATGAGAAGCCGCACACAGTATATGACAGCTATCATGATTCTTTGGGGAAAATCTTGCCCAGATACAGCTGGACCCAAATAAAAGATAAAGCAAAGCGAATACTAGCTGGAGAGATGCCACTAGCATCATTAACAAAAATAAAGAACAGGCTTCTTTCAAGAAAATATTTTACAAACACAATTCCTGACGGGAAAATAATCTCATATTTTCTGCAGCTCACCCCTGAAGCAACAATGTGCTCACAAACGCCTGAATTTGCCAACCAAGAACATTTAATTGAGCAAATAGCTATTCATGGAAAATATGGGTACACCGTAGTGGTTAAGGAGCACCCGATATGTTTCGGTAATAGAGATCCTCAGTTTTATAAGGAATTATGTGCATTACCTAATGTTGTAATAATGCCACCATCTACTCCGACTAGGAGTATTATCCTCAGAAGTAAAGCGGTAATTGTTGCTACCGCCACATCCGTTGGCTTTGAAAGTATTTGTTCTCGTGTCCCTGTTATTTGTTTAGGGAAACCTTTTTTCAATATATGCAAAAACACTATTACAGTAGAAAAACCTCAAGAAGTATGGGATGTTCTTAATAATCTTAAAAATGACAGGGATGAAGCTGTTAAATTTGTCGCTGCAATGCACCAAGGAACGTACAAACTTCCAGAATTTATAAGTATCGAAGATCACACTGAACAAGATGGCAGCGGGGAAGTAACCGCAAAGGCATTGAAAGATGAAGTTTCTTTTTATGAAAATGTAGTTTTCAACCAATCAAGAGACAAATAAAAAAAAATTAGGTGAATCTCTCAGATACTGACTAAACCCCACTTTTTTTGGAAAGTGGGGTTTTTTTGCCAAAGGGGAAGACTACATTAAAGCTTTACTGCCGCGACGGATGTCAAGATTATACGCTTTGAAGTTCTTTTAAAAAGATGGGGCTGATGTGACGATTACACTACTAATATGTAAGAAAAGTAGAATTGAATTTTGGACACGTTTTGCAGAATTTAGGTGCGATTCCTCTTCCCAGTAAATCTCTAAATTGCACATAGCGGGTATCATTCCAAATATCAAAGATGCTTGCATCCTTGACATTACCGAAAACCATGTCGCCATTTAAATCATCACAACAAGGGACGACATCACCATTCGACAACACGGATATTGTCTCAAATGCATTAGGACAATTTTTAGGTGCCTCAATAGGCAAACATTCACTTTTAAGAAGTGGTGAGGGTTTGTAACCTACCCACTGACGGGCCGGGAAGGAGGCAAATTTCAAATATGATTCAAATTCTGCAAAAAAATCTAAAAGATACTGTGGGATGGCTAGCTGCCGATTATTGCCCTCACTCATAATTTCCAACAATTGTGCCCTGGTAAAAATTTGAACATTGGAAACTTCTATTAGAGGAAGTGGGAGCCTAAATTTTTTTGCCAATTTCAAAAATTGTAACAAATTGCCCGCAGCATGATAAAAATCACCATTCTTCCTAATCTTATTGTTTTCTTCAGGCGAAGATCCATCAAAAGACACTTTCAGTTCATCTAATCCTGCAAGCAGCAAGGCTTCTGAAGTTCGAGCATCTAACAGACTACAGTTCGAGGTAAT
>CAZZJG010000158.1:0-2279 GCA_964654395.1 uncultured Candidatus Izemoplasmatales bacterium | reverse complement strand
CCACATTAACCCGAAATTTATACTGCCCATCGTGAGAAGTAGGAGCGTCTGTCTCTACAATTTCTCGTCGATCATCGAACACCTGCGAATCTTGTACCCCCATAACCAAATTACCATTATTCTCATCAACGCCTTTCGCTTGATCACTACGATAACGAGCAACTTCTTTTTCAATATCTGCAAATTGCCCGAATCGATACCCCAACGCCACAAGCTCCGGGATCTTTTCAAGGTCGTATTTTGATAGTTTTTTCTTGGCCATTTTTTTAAAATTAAAATTTAAAACTATAAAAATAATAAATAAAAAAAATGCCGGAGTCAAATCCTCCGACATTTTTATCCACCTACAAAAAACAATTATGCTAGAACATCATAGATTAAGTGAGATAACCCAGTGTCCAATAACTTGTCTTGGTACGCCCATTCTAGTTCAATCAAATCGCCTTTATCTGCCTGTGGCTCTCTTCTAATTTTTATTCTCTTGTTTTTCGTTGTTTTGTTTTGTAACTCAAAACGATATCCAAACGAACTTTCACGGAGACCCGGGCGTTCTGCCGTATAATACAAAATACATACATCACCCCATATGTCGCTTTGCGTAACCGTGCCTTGTCCTTCTTTAGAAGTAACTTTTCGTGCGTCACCAACAAAAACTTTGTCAAGTCCTAATTGTGCTTTAATAATTTCAACACAATCTGCACGAGATAAAGATTTTTGTATTCCATGCGCTCTTTTAACGAACTCCGTATGATACACTAACGCAGATACTACACTAGCACCAAGAATCATATTGTTAGGCCTATACCCAGAACTAGCACGAACAGACTCCGCCGCTACCTCCATATCATGTAATGGAGAGCTACCATTTGCATTCCATTTCGTTGCCGGCGTAGAATTGTTAGTTAAAATCGACGTACTCTGCAACGCAGACCCTAATGCGTCTTCCATTATAACGTCTTTTGCACTTTCTAAAGAAAAAACTGCATCGTCTTCTGCGTCCGCAGGATCTTCATATTGCTCTCTGTGCCGATCCGGCAAATAAAACGATAAATCATGATACTCTATTTGGTATCGTTTAGGATCATCATATCTGTATTCTATTCTGTGCTGACTCTGATCCCATACTGCCCGCTTAGACGCATAAGAACGTAAATGATCAACACCATACACTAAAATTTCACCAGAATCGTTTTTTAATCCGCTAATCGTCGGTAAAACATCATGATGAATATAATTTTTATTTTTGATTGCGAGTGACAAGTTAGTTAACCTCTGATCTACTCGCCCTTGTGTTACTCTTGGAAATGCCATTTTTTTTAGAATTTAAAAAATAAGAAAATTTTACGCTGTTGCCTAAACAAAGCCATTAACTTTAAGTACCGGTATTAAGTCACCACTTGCCCCAGAAGACAAGGCTATTGCTCCAAACTGATCTCCGCCTGTTGTAGTCGCAATGCCTTCTCCGCTAGAATTCGCAGTAATATAATCACCAGCACTAACCGATCCGCCCAGCTTAAGTTTTGTTTCACCAGCAACCACAACAGATACATTAGCCGCTTCGCTCGATCCATCAGCCCCCTCACCCAAAATCAATAAAAACTCGCTAGCTCCAGACGCTAACTTAACCACGTCACCGCTCGCTCCGTCATAAGTTGCAAAATAATACTCTTTGTTTGTCAAGTCCGTTTCACACTGTACGGTTTTAGTGCTTGGACTTCCTGTAATTACTCCAGTTGTCATTTTTTTAGAATTTAAAAAATAAGAAAATTATTGTCTTGCCTGTTTATACAGGTCTCTAAGGATTTCTGCTTTATCTACTCGTTCACCAGCAGACAATCTTTGCTGATACACCTTTTCCGCTTCGGCCATTAATGCTTCATGGTCATATCCATCGTCACTAAGATTTTTCCCAGCCGAATCTTTTGCATGCCCTATTTCACGACCCAACTGAACCGTTTGTGGCAAATTTTTTAGAACCTCAATTTGTCTTTCTGCTAAATCAGAATCCAAATCCATTAACAGTTCAAGTTGTGTGTCACGCATAGCAGGCGTCAATCGCCCCTCTGATACTAATCCAGCCAATTCTTGAGATAATTCGGCTCGTTTTTTATCACGAACCAATCCGTCAATCACTCCCTTTGTAGATTCTAATTCCGCTTTTGTTTCACTTAACTGTGACAATAACTCTTTTTCTTTATCGCTTGCTGTCAATTCTAACATACTAACCTTTTCACGAAGTTGAGAAAGTTCTTCTTCCTTTTTTTCATCTTCTTCCTTTT
>CAZZJG010000157.1:0-2284 GCA_964654395.1 uncultured Candidatus Izemoplasmatales bacterium | reverse complement strand
CCTTTAGTTGATTACAGAGTCATCAATAAGGTTTTGAAATATCATGCAGAAAAACACAATGATTTAACTGTACTCACCACTAAATATAACCAACCTAAGGGATATGGGCGGATTATACGTAACGAATCAGGAAATATTGAAGCAATTGTTGAGCACAAAGATTGCACTAAAGAACAAAAGCGCATCAATGAGGTTAATACGGGTATATATGTCGTTGATAACGAGGCTTTATTTAAAGAAGTTGGGAATATTCCTTTGAACGAAAGAAAAGGTGAATATTATCTTACTGATATCGTGTCAATTATGAAACAAAAAGGTTATCATGTTGATACGTTTGAACTTTGGGATAGTGAAAAAGTAATGGGCGTTAACGACTTATATTCTGTTAGCGTCGCAGAAGCATATTTACGGCGTGAAATTAATAAGAATCATATGTTGAACGGTGTGTACATCGTCAATCCCGAGACTGTAACAATTGGTCATAACGTACAAATTGAAAATAATGTGACGATTTATCCTAATACCTATATAACTGGGGAGAGTGTCATCAAGTCAGGTAGCAAAATTGGTCCAAATACCGAAATTCATTCTTCAATTATCCATCATAACGTGCGCGTGCAACATTCACTCATTTTTGATAGTGAAATCTTATCTGATGCAACTGTTGGACCGTTTGCTCACCTACGTCAAAATGCGATTGTCGGAGAAAGAAACCGCATTGGAAACTTCGTTGAAATTAAAAACTCAACAATTGGTAATGACACAAAGGCTAGCCACCTTGCGTATATTGGTGATACGGTAACAGGTACGAACGTTAATTTTGGTTGTGGTTCAATTACAGTAAATTATGATGGAGTGAAAAAGCACAAAACCATAATCGGGAATGACGTGTTTATTGGTTGTAATACAAATCTGGTTGCACCGATTTCTATTGGTGATAGGGTGTTTATCGCTGCAGGGTCAACTGTAACAAAAGATGTTCCAGCAGGGGCACTCGCAATTGCACGTAATCATCAAATAAACAAAGCAGATTATGCAAAAAATTTAATTATGCCAAAAAGCGAACAAAAAGATTGACAAACAACAATCATTTGTTATAATAAAAAAGCAATAAACATGTGGAAAGAAGAGTACCCACTCTCACCTGATCGGCTCTGTCGGTAGGTCAACGTCACAGAAAAGATGAACAGAAACTTTTATGTGTGGGTACCTTCGGTACGCACACTTTTTATATGTTTATTGGATAAAACACTGGGAGGTGTCATTATAAAATACAATAAGTACGGTCAGCAACCACCTGCAAAAAGACCAGATGAGCATTTATTAAATGAAGGTATTCGTGCTCGTGAAGTAATGGTTATTGATGAAAACGGAGAAAAACTAGGAGTTATGAGTAAAAATGATGCGCTCGATGAAGCATATTCTAGAGATTTAGATTTATTTCTCGTTGCTCCTAATGCTAAACCGCCTGTTGCGAAATTCATGGATTATAATAAATTCAAGTATGAACAACAGCGTAAACAACGTGAAGCTAAAAGAAATCAAAAGGTCACAGTTATTAAAGAGATTCGTTTATCGCCGATGATTGATATTCACGATTTTGAAACGAAGCTGCGCAATGGACGCAAATTCCTTGATAAAGGGGATAAACTAAAAGTTTCTATGCGTTTTAGAGGACGTCAAATGGCTCATACAGATTTAGGTATGAAAGTTATGTTGGATTATGCTCAAAAATGCGAAGATCTCGCAAAAGTTGAAAGCAAACCAAAATTAGATGGACGTCAGATGTTTATGACGCTGACGCCAATCTCACAAAAAGAGAAAAAATGACAGGAGTGAAGTAAAAATGCCTAAAATGAAAACCCACTCTGGTACCAAAAAAAGAGTGAAAAAGACCGCGACTGGTCGCGTGAAAGTTTCACACGCTTTCCGTGGACATTTGCTTAGTGCTAAAAGCAAAAATGCTAAACGTCATCATCGTAACGCCAATTTTATAAGCAGTGCTGATATGAAACGTATTCGTCAGCAAATCGCTAACATCAAGTAATTAGGAGGATCGCACATGCCAAGAGTCAAAGGCGGAAATGTATCCCGCAAAAGAAGAAAGAAAGTATTAAAACTTGCCAAAGGATACTTTGGTTCTAAATCACTGCTTTATCGCACAGCGAACGAACAAGTTATGAAATCTTTGCGTTATGCATACCGTGACAGAAAACAACGCAAACGCAATTTCCGTAAATTATGGATTACCCGTATTAACGCAGCTATACGTCCTTATGGATTA
>CAZZJG010000156.1:0-2285 GCA_964654395.1 uncultured Candidatus Izemoplasmatales bacterium | reverse complement strand
GGCATGTTGCGATACTCTAAAGTATCATACGTTTTGATATACTCCATCAATAACTCGCGCGCAATGATGAAAGTATAATTCCGGATATTTTCATACATTACTTCTGTTACGTCAGCCTCAGTTTGAATGTGTTGTTTTAAAACGTCATTAAAATCAATGTTCCAAACAATATTAAGTGCAGTGATGATGACGTATTTTTGTTTTGAACGGGTGAAATATTCAAGATGCTCGTACATTCTTTGAAATGAAAGATGAGTTGATGGGAGAATATTTAAATTTTTAGGCGGGAGAATAAACAATCCATCTCTTCTACGGTCTAAATCCCACCTTTTCCCACTACCAACATGATCTTGTAAACTACGATAGTTACCATATGGAAAAATCGCAACATTTGTGACTTGGCTGTTGCGAAGACTAGATAATGTAAAATCAATCAAGCGAAATTTACCTGCGAAAGGAAGTGCACCTGGCATGCGGTGTAAAGTGAGTAAATCTAACTGCAATTGGCAAGTCGCATCTACTACAGCCATTAGATTATTCATTATCTTTTTCCTCCTTAAAGAAATCTTGCGTCACAACCATAACTTTATCAGGATTAAGGTGTGTATAGGGAGGAATTGTTGTGCCACTTGTAACAATGAGATTACGAATGAAACTTCCTTTTCCAACAGTGACATGTTGATGTAATACACAGTCTATAACTAAAGCACCATTATCAATTAACAAGTTGCTAGATAATACGCTATGACGCACGTCGCCTAATATGAGACACCCATCACTAATAATGCTATCTACAACAATGCATTGTCTGGCAATATGATGTGGTGGGAGGTTACTTGAGCGTGTATAAACAGGTAAATTTGCATATTCTTTTAACCTTAGTTTGCTTGGTGCATCTATTTGTTCCATGTTTGCCTCATATAAACTATCAATCGTTCCTACATCTCTAAAGTATCCTTTGTGACTGTATACGGCAATTTTAACATTCATTTCAATAGCTTGGGGTATGATATCATGACCAAAATCTACTTTAGAATCTGTAACTTCTGCGAGCAATTTTCTTAATGTTTCTCGATTAAATAGATAAACCCCCATTGATGCAAGATCACTTTTAGGGTTTTTCGGTTTTTCTTCAAAGTCTTTTACATACCCGTTAACGTCAGTAGTAATAATCCCATATCTTGAAGCATCTTTTTTGACTTGAAAAGCAGCAATTGTCATTTCAGCTCTACTTTTTTTATGCATATCCACAAGTTTTTGGTAATTCATTTTGTAGATATGATCACCAGATAGGATTAAAACGTAATCAGGATCGTATTGGTCAATAAAATAGAAATGTTGCATAATAGCGTGTGCAGTCCCTTTTTGCCAGTATTGGCCATCGCTAGATGTATATGGAGTCAAAAAATGAATTCCGCCATAATCTACATCTAAATCCCATGTAGCACCATGACCGATGTACTGCATCAGTTCATGTGGTTCGTATTGTGTTACAAGACCAACTGTATCGATACCAGAATTAGATAAGTTGGACAAAGTAAAGTCGATTAGACGATATTTCCCAGCAAACTGAACTGCAGGTTTAGCGGTGTGTTGCGTAATAGCGCCAAGTCTTGCACCTCTACCGCCAACGAGCACCATTCCGACAACTTTTTTCTTCATATTAAGACTTCTTCCATTTTAAAATTGTTATTCCAAGCGGAGGTAACAATATTTGAATAGACTGCAATCTACCATGAAATGGTATATCGCTTGTATGCGCTGGAAGACCGTTGTATTGATTAGACCCTCCGTATATAGCTTTATCACTATTGATGATTTCCGTATAAGTTCCTTTGCTTGGAACACCAATACGAAAATGATGATGAACAACTGGTGTCATATTCAATACTACAACGACATGATCTTTGCGATTTGCGGCATACCTAACAAAGGAAAAAACACTTTGATCTTTATTGTTAGCGTCAATCCATGCAAATCCATCTGGGTCATGATCTAGTTCGTATAATGCGGGTTCATGTAGTAAAACAAGATTTAAATCTCTACTATACCGTCTTGCTGAGTCATGCATTGGATATTGAAGTAAGAACCAGTCAACTTCTGCATGGCATCTCCATTCTCGCATTTGGGCAAATTCACTTCCCATGAAAAGTAGTTTTTTTCCTGGATGGGTTGCTTGTAAACCAAGCAATAACCGATAATTGGCGAATTTTTGCCAGTAATCACCAGGCATTTTATCAACAAGCGAACGTTTACCATGCACAACCTCATCATGTGACAAAGGT
>CAZZJG010000155.1:0-2301 GCA_964654395.1 uncultured Candidatus Izemoplasmatales bacterium | reverse complement strand
AATTACCGGTCTGTTCTCCGATTCTAATCATTGCGATCATTATCTCAGGAAAATCATTGGGATATTCTGCGTAAGCATCCGCAAGACTAGTCCCACCATTTACATCATAGTAAACGCCATATAAAATTCTTCTAACTTGCTTATTAGTTTGTTGCGTAGCAAGCATTTCACTCGCTTCATTCAGTTTAACACCAGCACGCAGTAAAGAATGCAATTGTCGCAAGTAAAAAATCAAATCACGTTCAGAAATGACACGCCCAAAGCTAATGCGGCTGAGTTGGCCACGAAGTGAATTTTGCCGAATTATCTCCAAAGGCTTTAATCCTTGTTCTTGCAAAAACTTACTTACCATAGCCTGCGACGGTGCTTCTGTAGTTCCTTTTACGATTTTACTATCTCTTAATCGTCTGGCTCTATAGCGATAATCATATATTTGCATGAAACCCCTCCTAGTCCAGACTAATTCTCATAATCTCTTCAAGTGTTGTAATGCCTTGTTTGACCTTTTCAAGGCCTGCTTCTATTAATAAACGAGTTCCGTCTTTTCTAGCTTGTTCAAGAATTTTATATTCTTTTTCTTCATTTGATATCATTCGAACGATCGTGTCATTAACATCCAAAATTTCAAAAATCGCAGTTCGTCCTTTATACCCCTTGTTATTACAAACTTCACACCCAACTGCACGTCTAATTGTATCTACTTGTATACCGTTTTTCTCAAAGATGCGCCGTTCGCTCTCTGTTGGTTCATCTTCAATACTACACTGTGGGCATACAAGACGAACAAGTCTTTGTGCTACTACACCGCTCAATGACGAAGCAACTAAGAACGCATCAATTCCCATATCAATCAAACGGGTAATAGTTTTAACAGCACTATTTGTGTGAATGGTAGACAAAACCAAGTGACCTGTTAGCGATGCTTTAACAGCAATTTCGGCAGTTTCACTGTCACGAATTTCCCCAACCATGATGATATTAGGGTCTTGACGTAAAATAGAACGTAATGCATTAGCAAATGTAAAATCAATATCCGGGTTAATATTAACTTGATTAACACCTTCTAGTTCAATTTCAACAGGATCTTCAACCGTTATAATATTTACTTCATCACGATTAAGTTGGTCCAAAGATGCATATAACGTCGTAGTTTTACCACTTCCGGTAGGTCCACTAACTAACACAATGCCATTTGGTCTGCGAATTAAACGTTCAAATACGTTGCGTTCTTCTTTTGTCAAACCAAGACGATCTAACCCTTTACTTTCTCTTGACAAATCAAGCACACGCATAACTGCTTTTTCACCCCTGATTGTCGGAAGGGTTGAAATACGCAAATCAACTGGTCTACCTTCAATGACAGTCTTAATACGTCCATCTTGTGGTAAACGTGTTTCCGTAATATCCATATGTGACATTACCTTAATGCGTGATATGAGTTTAGGCAATATGACTTTTGGCAACGTTCTTTCCGTACCAAGCACCCCGTCAATCCGGTAACGAATTTTAAATTCAATATCAGATGGATCAATATGTATATCCGATGCTTCGCTTTTTATCGCCGTTAACAAGATTTGGTTTACAAGTTGTATAATGGGTGATTCATTACTGTCAGTATCAGAACTTTGTAGCAATTCCTCATAAAATTTCTCGTCTTCTTTTTTCTTTTCTTTTACTTCAATCCCCAAATTTTTCAGTGTCTTAGAAAAACCATAGTAACGAGCAATTGCTGTATCGATATCATTTTTTGTTGCGAGAACAGGTTCAACATTCATTCCCGTACGTAATCTTACACCTTCAAGCGTCGGAAAATCTAGTGGATCATTTGTAGCAACTACAAGGCGTCGTCCATGAATACTAATAGGCATGATTCTCGCCTTTGTTACAAACTCCTCATCTAACAGTTTCAGAACATTTTCATCAATATGAAGAAGTTGTAAATTAACACGTTTAATACCCAAAGAAGCTTCTAAAGCATCAACAATTTGATTTTCCGTACAAAAACCAAACCGTACAAGAGCTTCCCCTAAACGTTCACCCTTTGAGCGCTTTCTAAGTGCTTCATTGATTTGCTTTTCCGTTACAATTCCTTGTTCAAATAAAACGTCGCCAATTCGTTTTTGTACGTTTCATGCCATGCATCACACACTCCAATCCATATTAAGGATGAAAGATAATTTCAACTATAGGTGGATAAAATTCAAATATTACAATCTCATCACTAATAACTCGATTATATAGGTCACGTATTTCTCGTTGCACTTCTACAGACACACCATTATGACCTTCTTGCAACAAATC
>CAZZJG010000154.1:0-2333 GCA_964654395.1 uncultured Candidatus Izemoplasmatales bacterium | reverse complement strand
CATCGTTGATAATATCAAATACCTTTGATTTTGAAAGACCATATCCATCTCGTAAACGATTGGGAATATCGTACCATACACTCGCTCCAAGCTGCTTTAAAACCGTTTTAAGTAAATAAGTACTAGTTATTCCATCAACATCATAATCGCCATAAATGAGAATACGTTCTGATTTATCAATTGCTCTTTTTATCCGATTAACAGCTTTGCCCATGTCACGAAAAAGATAAGGATCATGCAAATTTGTTTCATTTAGCGAAAAGAGAGCTTTAAAATTCTTCACACCACGAGCGCGATAAATAGCGTCAACCAGATTCTTTTGATCTAAGTTTGGAATCTTTATTTTCCACTTCATAATAGCTACAATTAACCTCTCAATTTATTTGCCAATCACATATGGTCTGGTGCATTTACACCGATTAATTGCAAACCATCTTGTAGGACAATTTGCGCTGCTTTTACTAGCGCAAGTCGTTCTTGAGCAAATAATGGGTCAGTTTGAATGATTGGTTCCGAATTATAAAAACTGTGGAAAAGTGCAGCTAATTGATAGAGATATTGGACCAAACGATGTGGGCTACGAGTTTTCGCAGCATACTCAATAATTATCGGATAATTTCCTAAATGAGCCGCAAGTTCAACAGCTTTTTCATTGTCAATAGTATTGAAGGAATACGTATCCTTTTTAAATGGCATATTGCGAACTCTAGCGGTTTCAAAGATACTATGCATACGAGCATGTGCATACTGAACATAATAAACAGGATTTTCATTTGTTTGTCTGATTGCTAAATCAAGATCTAAATCCATTTGAGTATTTAAACTTCTTGCAGCGAAGAAATATCGAATCGGATCAGTTCCAACCTCATCAATTAAATCGCCTAGTGTAATTGCTTTACCACTGCGTTTAGACATTTTTACTTCTTCACCATTTTGTAACACCTTAACCATTTGTAGCAACTCAACTTCTAAAAGATCGCTGCGCCCACCAATCATTTCAATCGCAGCTTTTAAACGGTTAACATATCCATGATGATCTCCCCCTAAAATATCAATCAGTTTGGTATACCCACGATCTAATTTGTTTTTATGATATGCAATATCAGGAGTTACGTAAGTATAAGACCCATCTGACTTAATAATAACTCGGTCTTTTTCGTCACCGTACATAGATGTTTTAAGCCATACAGCACCATCTTTTTCATAAGTATATCCATTTTCCACAAGATACTTTACGACTTTTTCAACCTCTTTATTTTCATACAAAGATCTTTCACTAAACCAAACATCAAACGATACTTTGAACCGGTGTAAATCACGTTTTAGCCCATCAAGTAATTTGTTAACACCATACTCACGGAAAAAAGCGTATCCGTCTTCTTTTAAAAACCGGTCACCGTGTTCTTCTTTAATCTTTTTAGCTAGTTCGATTATTTCAGGTCCATGATAACCATCTTCAAACATTGGGTATTGTGCATCAAAAAGTTGTTTATAGCGAGCTTCAATACTCTTCGCAAGGTTGTGAATTTGATTACCAGCATCATTTACATAATACTCTCTAGTTACTTTATAACCTGCTTTTTGTAAAATTCGACACATTGCATCGCCAACAGCGGCACCGCGCGCATGTCCAATGTGGATAGCACCAGTCGGGTTGACAGATACAAACTCGATATTATAATGTTCTCCTTTACCAAGATTAGAATCACCATAATTGTATTCCTCTTCCAAAATCTTATTTACCACTTGAAAGAACAATTTCTCATTTATATAGAAATTAATAAACCCTGGGCCAGCAACATCAACATTTACCACCATAGACGAATCTACAATTAGGTTAGCTGTAATATCTTGGGCAATTAACATCGGAGCTTTTCTAGCAATACGCGCATATTTCATCGCGATGTTAGTCGAAAAATCGCCATTACTTTTATCTTTTGGTGTTTCTAATTCAATTTCAATGGTTTCATCGTAATAAGGTAATTGTTCAAGCGACTTTGTTAGTGCTTCTTTCAACTGATTCATGATCTGATTAATCATCATAATGAATCATCCTTTCCCTAAATATCAAAAATAAGCTTTGAAAACATAAAATATGATATCACAAACAACGTTAAAATCCACATCTTTTTCAAAAAGGAACGCATTAATTAAATGGCTAAATCTAATTGTTGGAAAGTAAACTTTTTATTAGGCTGATGGTTGAGTTTAATCCATTTCGCGCTTCGTCCTTTACCAAGTGGACGAATTTTATTTTCTTCACGTAAACGTTTTAATGTTCGATTGATCGTCGAATCAGAAATATAGGGGTGAATTGCTCTTATTTCATCTTT
>CAZZJG010000153.1:0-2341 GCA_964654395.1 uncultured Candidatus Izemoplasmatales bacterium | reverse complement strand
AACTTCGCTAAATAAGGGTAACTTGGCCGAAATCCCGATACCTCAACAATTTCTTAAATCATTTTTAAAATCACTGCGAGTACACTAAGCATATCTAAATTTCCATTTTGTGACAAAGCAGTTGTAATTAAGACAGTTTTAGCGTTTTTCTGAATAACAATATTCATTTTGTCTCTTATCGAAGTAGTAAACACAGTCTGCAATGCCTGATGTAAGAGCACTCTATCATTTTTGCTTTCTTGTAACAATTTTTTCTCTTCTTCTAAAACTAAATCATTTTTGATTAAAACATTCGCTGCATTTTTATAAATTTTATGTCTTTTAGCATTATCATGGAGTAACGCATCAACAGTAAATGTTGGCGAAAACATAATAACACGTATCGGGTTTAAAATCAGCATGTAAAAAAGGATAAAAAATAATACATAGAAACCATATTCAGCATAAGGATGAATTCGATTTAACTTATCACCAACAGACACAATACTAGAAATTACAATCAATATAACAAGTATGGCTAACCCAAACGCAATTAGTATCCAAAATCTTTTCTTCCCCATAAATTCACCTCTTACTTAAACTTTTTACCAGCCCGAATTATATTCATTATAACACGATTTATTTTGAAAAATATGTATCTATAGTAGAAAAAGAAAAGCGCAAATGCGCTAATCTTTTAAAAGTTCACGTAATATTTTCTCTTCTTCTTCCAATTCATGTTCATCAACAGTGTTTATTTTCTTTGGTTCAGCAATTTTTGACCAAATAATGAGATTATACACAACATACAGAAAACCTACCAAATACATGATATTAACGGCATATGCCATTTCTCCCATGCGCAGTGGAAACTCTGTAAAGAACACCATATCTCGCACAACTCCATTTACACGAGAAGGAATCATCCAAGTAAAAGCAATTTGCCCAACAATTAGTAGAAATAAAAACGCTGTATTTAGATAAGGTGCTTCTAGTAGTTGTTTATGCTCAGTTTTTGTTCCCTTAGTAATAATTAGCACTACCACGTTTAATACAAATAACATTAAAAATGATACAAGTGGTGTATTAAACATCGTTTTGGAATCAAAAAAGTTATCAAAATGAAGGATAAATAGACCGTGCTGCACTTCAACATTCCATTCTTTTGTAAAAAGCACTTGGTATAAGTATTCTGCCAAGATAATATACAACCCAACCAATACACTCCACTTTACATATTGTTTTAAAAGCCGTTCCTTACTCATAATATACCTCCTTATATGTATGATAATATGATCGCACAAGATTGTGATCAAATGGATAATCTCTATTTTCTACACGTCGTTTAAGCTCTTTAAGTTCTAGTTCCAATATTTGTTTTAACTTTGTTGGGTACTCCATAACATGTTTATGACGGTTGTACTCATTACGGTCTAAAGTATGATAACTGAAATCACCAATCACCTTAATATCTAGATCATAATCAATGTATTTAAGGGCTTCATCATCAATTAAATAGGGGGAGGCAATATTACAATAGAAATGCACATCATTTTGTTTAATAATTCCTATCACATTAAACCAATGTTCTTTGAAAAACCAAGTCACAGATGGTTCTCGTGTGTGCCAAAAACGACCATTTGATTCAATTACTTTCGTGCGTCTGTTTACGACAACAATAAAGTCAGATGTTTCTTCGATAATTGTAGCTTTCTCCCAAATTCGATGAAGTGACCCATCATGCTTGTAACTTTGAATCTGAATATTTGTGCCAACTCTACTCAACGTTTCCTTCCCCCTTCAAGAGATAATCTCTCCCCTTAAGTGTATCAGGTTCGTGATGATAGAGATTAGGATATCCTTGTTGTCGAAGCGCCTCATAAGCAACTACCGCAACCGTGTTACTGAGGTTTAAACTTCTTACTTTGTCCGTCATCGGCAAACGAAAACATTGATCTAAATCACTTTGTAATATTTTTTTGGGAATCCCAGTAGATTCTTTACCAAAAATAAGATAAACATCTTCTTGGATATTAAAATTTGCTTCACTATGAGGTTTTTGTCCATACCTAGTAAAATAATAATATCTTCCAGGATTTTCTGAGACAAATGCTTCCCAATCTACGTATACTTTCATGTCCACTTCATCAAGGTGATTGACAGATGAACGTTTTACAAACTTCGTATTTAGGTGAAAACCAAGTGGTTCAATTAAATGTAATTTCATATTTGTAGCTGCACATGTTCGAATGATGTTGCCTGTATTTTGTGGTATCTCTGGTTCGAACAAGACAATATGGTTCATAATCATCACTTTCTTTCTAGTATATCAAGCACTTTGTCGGCTGTTTTATTATACCAT
>CAZZJG010000152.1:0-2351 GCA_964654395.1 uncultured Candidatus Izemoplasmatales bacterium | reverse complement strand
TGATCAGCACGACGTTTATCTGTCGGCTCTGCGTTCCATAATCTTAAGGTAGTGACAACACCATTTCCATTCCCAACAACAGGCACATCGTAGGGAACAGCCTTGATTAATTCATCGGGATGGTAAATTGCTTTTCCATCGACAAATTCAACGTAGCCACCATAAGGTACTAAAATACTTTCTTCTTCATTTCTGATTTCCCACACGTAACCATCTTTTAACCAATCATCTGGTTTTTCAACTTGGTATCCATCTTCAATTTTCTGTTCAAAAAAACCATATCGGTAACGAATACCATTCCCGAATCCGGGATAACCGATTGATGCGAGAGAATCAAGGAAACATGCGGCGAGTCGTCCTAAACCACCATTCCCCAACCCTGCATCAGTTTCAAAATGTTCGATGTCGTTTAAATCTAAACCAATCTTTTTGAACGCTTCATCAATTACAGGACGAAGACCTAAATTCATAATGTTATTGGTGATTAAACGTCCCATGAGAAATTCCATACTAAAGTAATGAATTTCTTTTTGAGAATGATTTTGTAACTGATTTTTGGTGTTTAACCAATTTTTTGAAATCTCCGCAAAAACCATTTCACCTAAGATATTGTATTGTTGGCGGATAGTTGATTTTTCAAGAGTTGTAACGTATTTTGTTTCTAGCCTTTCTTGAAATTCATTTAGAAAGGTCTGTGCATCTTTAAACATGTCTCTCATAAGCTACCTCCATTTGCCTATATTATAACAGACACTTGATACCATTGCTTCGAGTAACCGTTTTCTTTTTTAGTTTTCAATGGTTGTTTTGTAAAGTTCTATATATTTAAGAGCCATTTTCTTTAAACTGTTATCTGATTTCATAGCACGTTGAATAAGTGTTTCCCATACGCTAGGTTCATTTTGAAATATATTGAGTGCTTCTAGTATTGTATATTTCAAATCGATAGCGTCATAATTATAAAATTTGAAACCATTCCCTTTTTTTGTAATGGGATCATATTTTTGAATTGTATCAGCGAGTCCACCTGTATCTCTAACAATAGGAAGGGTTCCATACGCAAGGGCAATCATTTGTCCTAATCCACATGGTTCGACGCGTGATGGCATCAAAAAAACATCACTACCTGCATAGATATGACTAGGTACCGCAGAATCATATCCAATATTGAGACGAACCTTATCAGGATATTTTTTTTCAAGTTCATACAATTTATCTACATATTGTTTTTGTCCAGTACCAAGTAATATAAATTGTATATCTTCTTCACCAAGCAAATCATCAAGTGCGGGAATAAGAATATCAAAACCTTTCTGTTCAACTATCCGTGTTACCATTCCTATCACAAAAGTCTCGTTAGAAACTGAAAGTGACATTTTAGATTGTAAGAATGCTTTATTTTTTTGTTTTTGTTTCACAGAATGAATTCCATAATTTGCATATAACAAACGATCATTTTCAGGATTGAAGGAGCTTGAAACACCGTTTAAAATACCATAAAAATCCCTTTCTCGTAGTTGTAGCGCGTCTGTTAGATTTTTACCGTAATACTCGTAGCGTAATTCTGATCTATATGTTGGTGATACGGTTGATAATTTAGTAGCATTGTAAATTCCAAGTTCGAGAAAATTAATGGTGTCAGATCGAAAAACAAAGTCTGAAATTCCAAGTTTCTTAATTATTTCCGTTGAAGCAATACCTTGATAATCAATGTTATGAATGGTTAAGAGTGTTTTTAAGTCATGATAACCAAACTGCTTTAATAAAAGTGGAATAAGTGAAGTATGCCAATCGTGAAGGTGAATTAAATCAACCTCCGGCAAGTCCTGTAATATTGCTACAACAGCCTTGGAGAAAAAAGCAAAACGGTTTGTATCTAATTTATCACCTGCATAAATTTGTTCAGCGTCAAAAAAATCATGACTTTCAATAAATATGTATCTTACTTTTTTATAAATCGTGGAATATTTTCTGATAAAATAGGACACATCGCCATAAGCTACGCGTTTCCCTTCTTCACGTTTTAAACTACTTAAAAATGAGTCTTTTATTTTTTTGTAAAGCGGCAAGACAACTGTGACATCTATGCCTTGCCTAATTAAATTGCGACTAAGTGATCCTACTACATCCGCAAGACCTCCAGTTTTCACAAAAGGATAACTCTCACTTGCCGCAAAAAGGATATGCAATCGATTCTGGCCTGTAATAATTCGTCCTTTTTCAGCTAAATATGGTTCTCTTAAACTACCGAGTAAAACCGTTTTTTCTTTCACGATTGTTTCTTTATCAAGAATTGCATACTCAATATATGCATTTTCTTCAACAAGTGAACCTGGCATTATAACACTATT
>CAZZJG010000151.1:0-2378 GCA_964654395.1 uncultured Candidatus Izemoplasmatales bacterium | reverse complement strand
AAAATCCGGCTATAATTATCAAGCCCAACCCACTCAAATTCATATGTTTGTTGATATTGAAACACATTATGAAACGACATATAGATAATTCGTGAAAACGGATAAACAACCAACCCAAAAAAGCCTAAAATCCAAGGTAACAAGTATAAATATCCTGTCATTGCTTTCTTTTGCGCAATCGTTCTGTTACCTTTCCACTTTTCAAATTGACGCATCATTCCTTTTACGCCTGGTAAGCTTAATAACTTGCCAAAAAATCTCTTTACACCATTTACAGGTTTTTTTAGTAATCGCCCAAAGAAATGGTAAACAGAAACAAATAAAACCACAATAAGTGCCATTAATTTGAAATAAACTACAGGAATTATAGATGTGACCTTTTTACATGCCTGGGTAATCTTATTTACTGTACTTTTTAATTTCATGATATCACCCTATAATCAAGCGCAGGCACTGTGATTGAATCCACAGTCACATCCGCAGTATTGTAATTAACAATAATACTAATGCCATTTTCATATTCTACTTGCACTACTCCTTCGCCGATAAAATGGTGACCAGTCATCTCTAATCCTTTCACAGCAAGTAATGCATCGTCAATAAAATCATAGTAATATGACATACGATTTCGCAAAATATCATATTCACTAATATAGACATTACTAGAGTTTGTATGTTTTAAATCATATGTACTTCCTCCAGTTAATAAATACGAAGGATAAACTCCAAATTCAACTAAACGAAGAAGTGTATTTCTTTCATCAGATGCAAAGTTTAGATACGGCGAATAAAAATCAATCGCATCACCAAGTAATAGCTGCAAAAATGGAATACTAGCCGCAGTCACGCTAAATTCATTCCCACTTAACGGAGCGTCATAATAAGCATTAATCACTGAAAAGAGATAACTGTCGGGTAAGTATATACCTGAAGATATACCTTGTTCTTTTAGGTAATTTAACATATCTAAATTACGCTCCATATTTGATTGCCCATAGACAATCCCATCATCCCAACCAGTGTAAATAGCTCGGTCAAAGCCGTTTAAAGCAACATGATCAATACCATAATTATTAAATTGTTTTACATCATCTTGCGCATATCCTAAGTAATAAAGAGGATCATTTACTTTATGCACAAAGAACATCCATGACAGCTCTACATATGAGATTTCTCTTTTACTAAGCGTTTGAGCATGTTCTTTATTTGGTGCAGAATAACTTCGGACATAATCCAAATAATAAGCAAACTCTACATCTAATTCTTCTAAATCAATTAACATCTGTTTAAAATCTGTCTTACCGCCTAAAGATCTAATAACATCAAAGCGATATCCCCAATCATCCAAAGTAAATGTTTTTAAAGCAACAGAAAGGTTTGTATACCCGTCTTGCTTTAATCTTGATACAAGTTCAGTTACTTCGTCATATGTAGTAACTTCTTTTAAAATTGGCTTCAAAACACCCATCGTAATATCTGTTCCAATTACATCAATCTTTATGGGTACAGCATCTTTTTCATTATGATTGACCTGTGGGAACATATCTTTCTTGATTAAATCATTGCGATATTCTTTTGCGATACCAACATAATCCGCATTTTCTTTGCTTAAGAAAGAATAGGTGAAGGTTGCGTCATATTTATCGGGTTCGCTTTGAAAAGAGATACGATATTGCTCTTCATTACTTCGTGACTGATATTGTTGGTAACTTTCACGGTAACGAAAACTAAAATTCACGTAATAATAATCGTTAATAACACCCGCAGATTTAAAGTTAAGAACAGCACAATTCATGCCCGATTCAATAGTTGTATAAAATCCAGTGTTACCAACATCGTGAACCATCCCGTATAAAGGAACACTGAGACGTTTAAACTCTTTTGTTGGGATGGCGCGCTCATGGAATATAAGATTCGAATAACCCGCATCACGGCCATAAACATCCAAACTGAACGAAGATTTTTCTAACGGGTTTTTATCTAAAGTGATTAATGAACCACTACCATCAGGTATTAACACATAACCGTCATTAACACCTTTTGTTGCACCAAAATAAGGAAATACAACAATATTACGTAGTAGATAAAATTGTTCTGTCGAATTAAATAAATTGGGGTTATACTCCTCTATTGAATCAGCCGGTATATGAACACGCAATTTACTTTCATCAAGCATAACCTCAAGATCAAAACGAATCATTAATTCCGGATGATCAAAATCAACATGAGCAATAAAACCATTACTTGTTGTTTCAATTTGTGACGAGGCAGCCGGCAACTTTTCACCTGTTGCGATTGCGCGCATATCAAGATAAGAAACAGATACTGGCGAAGACTCTTTATACAAATCAAGCGTAATGCCAGATTTAATAGGATTG
>CAZZJG010000150.1:0-2392 GCA_964654395.1 uncultured Candidatus Izemoplasmatales bacterium | reverse complement strand
ACTTACGTCATCACCAATATATAATTCTATATAAAAGTCAATAATAAATTAATAGTTCGCCTTTACAGCTACAAACGTCCAAGTTATAATACCAGCAATTGAAGCATAAAAAGCACCTTTTTTTGTTTTATGTTTTCGATAAATAAAAGATGAAACTAAAACTGTTGAAAGACCAATAAGTAAATCAATGAGCTCTCCAACACCGGCCGACGTAGATGAAAGCAATTTAATGAGATAGCGAATAACGACAATCGATGCTCCTCCTATTGGTCCTAAAGCAAAGCCACCAATAATTGCAGGTAAGTTAGAAAACTGAATTTCGAGAAAACTAGGGAACATAAATGGTAGTGGAAACTTCAAAAAATAAAGTAAAATCGATAAAGCAGTCAGATTCGCAACTACCGTCAGTTTGACAACGTTTCTTCTTGACATAATAAAACCTCCAAAAAATAAAAAAACCAACGAAAGTGGAATCTTCGAAGGCATAGTTCGCTCAAAGGACTAGTCCCAAGCGTTATCTTCTTCCATCTAGACTGTTACTATCGGTATTGGAATTTCACCAATTCATGCGCTCTCACGCTCGCGGACTATCACCGCCGGTCGGGAATTTCACCCTGCCCTGAAGATTTACCAAGTTAATTATACATAGGCACTTTCTGTTTGTCAAACAAACTGATAATATTAAATACAAAATAAAAAAGACTACGAATTTTTCTATCGTAGTCTTTTAGAAATTACTTTGATTAAATCACTTATTTAATAGGCTTGATATGCCAAATATCTTGGGCATATTCTTCAATAGTGCGATCACTTGAGAAATAACCAGATTTAGCGATATTGATGATGGCCGATGTATACCATGCTTCTTCGTTTTTATAAAACTCATTAGCTCTTTCATGCGCAATGCGATAACTATCAAAATCCTTAAGAACGAAATATTTGTCATCCACCAGTAGATGATCTCTTATTTCACGGAACTCTTCTCTATCAACAGTCTCAAAAAATCCGTTTGTTAGCTGATCTAGCACAAGTCGTAAGTCAGGGTTTTCCTCGTAAATCTTTCTTGGGTTATATGAACCATCTTGTTGGAGTTTTGTTACTTCATCAGCGGTCATTCCAAAGAGTATAATATTATCTTCTCCAACAAGTTCAGCGATTTCGACATTTGCCCCATCCAATGTTCCGATTGTAATAGCTCCGTTCATCATGAATTTCATGTTCCCAGTGCCGCTTGCTTCTTTCGAGGCTGTAGAAATTTGTTCACTTAAGTCACATGCTGGCATTATTTGCTCAGCATATGTAACATTATAGTTTTCGACAAACACAACTTTCATTAGTTGATTAATATCAGGATCGTTGTTAACCTTGTTAGCAATAGTATTAATCAATTTGATAATCTTTTTCGCAAAGAGGTATCCACTAGCTGCCTTTGCGCCAAAAATGAAAGAATGTGGTACAAATCGTTCACGGAAAGATTGATCGCGTTTTAAGCGATTGTAAAGATACATTATATGCAAAGCATTCATGAGCTGGCGTTTATATTCATGCAGTCTTTTAACTTGAATATCAAAGATGCTGTTTGGGTCAAGTTCGATGTTTTGTTCTTTTTTAATACGTGCAGCGAGCTCTTTCTTCTTTTGCAGTTTCATTTTTTTAATTAGAGCTCTGTACTTCTTCGTTTTTGCCTTAGGGAGTAAACGAATTAATTGATCTGGATGATGAACCCAGTCACCACAAACACCATCAAGAATATTTGACAATTCTTTATTTGAGTGCAATAACCAGCGACGGTGTGTAATACCATTTGTTTTGTTATTAAATTTACGAGGATACAATTCATTAAAATCTTTCATTTCAATATTTTTTAAGATGCTAGTATGAAGCGCAGCGACACCATTTACGCTAAAAGATCCCACAATCGCAAGGTGTGCCATTTTGATTCTGTCATGGGCAATTATCGCAAGATTTGTTACTTTTTCTTGCGGGTAACCTTTATCGAGAAGTTCTTTACAAAATCTACGATTGATTTCTTCAATGATTTGGAAAATTCTAGGTAATACTGGTTGGAAAATCTCAACAGGCCATTTTTCTAACGCTTCCGCAAGTATTGTATGGTTGGTATAAGCACATGTGTTTCTAGTGATGTCCCACGCCTTGTTCCATGGCATTTCATAATCATCTACTAATAGTCGCATTAACTCTGCAATAACTAAAGATGGGTGCGTGTCATTAATTTGAATAACTAGTTTTTCTGGAATATTATCCAGTGTGCCATATCGTTTTAAATGAGTTTTTACAAGTCTATTTACGCCTGCGCTACTGAAGAAATACTGTTGTTTTATACGAAGCACTTTACCTTCAACAGTTGTATCATCAGGATAGAGAAAACCAC
>CAZZJG010000149.1:0-2412 GCA_964654395.1 uncultured Candidatus Izemoplasmatales bacterium | reverse complement strand
TCTATTTCTACTGTGTTAATATAATCAATTTGATCGGTCTCATCATATTGACGAATCAAAACAGTTTGTGTTTCATCAAATGTCGGGATTACAAGTACATCGTCTGTTTCTTGTAAATCAATAAGCATATCGGAAATGGTCGCATGTAAAATTATTGAAGAAAACAGTTTTGCAGATTTGGCGCCATCTAATTCTGTGGGATCATTATCTAGGGCGAGACGATTTAATATACCGACATCAAATTCGATGTTATCAAGATCATCAAATTCAAGAACTGATACTGCTTGGAATAAACTTGATATTTCTGTTGGACTAACAACATGTGTGGCTACTGAATCTATCATTACTTCTACTTGTGCGCTCTGTGGGATTATCAATACATCACCCACTGAATCAATAATTAGATTTCCTAATGTTGCGGCAATTACACCCGATGTAAGGAGTGTATCAATGTCTTCGGTAGATAGGGTAAAAGCATCATCGAGGTTAAATCCCACCTGTTCACATACAGTATCTCCTTCATCACAAGGAAGTGAGGTTACTAATACATTAGCACTATTTGCGATAGCCTTCATTTCTTCTTTTGTAATATAACCAGCCTGGTCAAAAACATCGTCAGGAACTAGTATTGGTGTATCCCCAAAATCTAGTTCATTTGTAACGAAATTAGAGATTGTAGCTACTAATACTTCTGAATCAAAAAGTGTATCTATGGTAGCTTCATCAAAATCAGCAATTAATGATATATCTATATTGGAAAGGTCTAAATCAGAAGCTACATCAGTCAAAGCGTTGATCGCGTTTAAGATATTATAAAGTTCACCACGAACAACATCATCACCATTGACTAGGTCGCGCCACTGAATGTCATCGGGTATTACAATCATATCAAGTCCACTTAGGCCAGCGTCACCACTCAAAATGTTAATAATTGCTTGTGAAACAATTTCTGATTGAAGTAACACAGTCAAATCAACATTGGATATAGTTGATAAAAGAGTCATTGGGGCACCAGAAGAAATTTGATCAAGCGTTACGCCTGTATTCAAAACCGCTTCTGCTACTAAACCAAAGGATTGGAATTCAACGCTCCAATCGATACCTTCTGGAACTGTTATTATCGCTTGTAAATCAGAACCTGCTTGTTGTTGTAGTAATGGCTCGACAGCTACATATGCACTTAATGTTGCTAATTTTGATTCGGATAGCGAATCGAATAATCCTTTAACTTCTGTACCGTCTAAAGTCACCGTCGTTAAGTCTACATCAGGTGAAGTTAATCCAGCAGTATTTATTAAATCAAATCCTACTGCAGCTACTGTGCCTAGTGTTTCTAGTTCTTGTTGCCAATCAATTCGATATAACTCATCGGCAGGTATTTCTAAAGTAACATCCATTTTTTCACTAGCGACTTCTATCGCAAGAGGTATCATCTTTGTAACGAGTTCACTTTTTGAAAGTATTTCAAATAACGTTGCAATTTCTTCGCTTTTGATATCACTAAGGTCATTTGTAGTCATATATTCACTGTGAAAAAGAATATCTGCTGTCTGGGAAAAAGTAACAATTTCTTTTCGGATTTCAATATCAGTGCCCTTGTATGGAAAAGAAAGTACTTTGTCAAATAGGTACAAGTACATCGGCACAGGTTGACTGTAGTCAGTGCTATCATATGTTAAATTGTTGGCAGTTTGAACGAAGATATTTGTATTAAAGGCATCACTTAAGTTCAACAACATATCCATCTGACTCTCTAGTTGCGTAGGTAATGAGATTGGGTTTATTGCAGCAATGGTTGTAAAGTTAGAATCATCGACAATAACGTTAGAAAGGTACATCTGTTCAATATTTTCTCTAGTAACAGTCGTCTCTAGCGTTACAGCTTGTGTGAAATTATCAATAATATTTATTAATCCACCTAACATAATCAGAGAAACATAAGCTACAACAGCGCCTTTAGCTGCGCCAATAAAAGCTCCTGCTAAACGATGTTTACTTGGTTTTTCTAAAAAATTAACTAGTTGTTCTTCTGTAAAACAGTATCCGTGTTTCAAAATAAATTTATACCTGCGAAGTTCAAGTTTTGATAAATTGCGTTTCTCTTTGCGTGAAAGTTGTTTAAACTCTTTTTTTGTTTCCTGTTTAAGCCGTTTAAACTCTTTGTGTTGTACTCTTTTATGGGAAATTCGTTGAATAGATTTAATTCTTTCTTTTCTTTGTTTACGGTTTAATTTTTTAAATTCTTTACGTTCTTGTTTTTTTATTTTATTGAGGTATCTACCTGTCAATTTCATCTTCCGAACTTGTTTACGGGCAAGACGGTAATTTTCTTCTGCTAGAGTTCTGCCGAAAAACATTATTCGAATGATAAAAAAGATAAATCGATAGATAATCGCAAAAATAGTGAAATAT
>CAZZJG010000148.1:0-2437 GCA_964654395.1 uncultured Candidatus Izemoplasmatales bacterium | reverse complement strand
CCCTAGCGGTTATACTATGACAGAAAATGAATGGGAACAAGTGTGGTCTTACCTAAAATCATTAAGTCTTCAAGGTCCTGTGGTGCTGCTTCTAGACATCGCCTATGCTGACTTCACAAACCAAGCAGATTGGAAAAAACAGTTGCTTCGCTTCCATGATGGATCGGAAAACTTACTGACTGTTATCGCATTTAGCCTTTCAAAAACACTAACGGCATACGGAATGCGCACTGGCGCAGCTATTGCGATTCATTCTAATCAACAAATTCTCAGAGATTTTCGGGACGCTTTGGTTTATACTGCACGAAGTACTTGGTCGACCGTAAATAATGCAATGATGGATTTATTTACAAATATAGTGTTTGATGAAAAGTTAAAGCACGACTACTTAAAAGAAAAAGAACAGTATATAAAACTTTTACAAAAACGTTCTGATATATTTATAACAGAAGCAAAAAAGGTCGGATTAAAAATTAATCCCTACAAAGAAGGATTCTTCGTTACAATACCAGGTTCCATTGAAGAAATACAGTCGTGGAATAAAAAGTTGCAGGAACAAAACATCTTCTTAGTTGACGTTGGAAAAGGACTTCGTATTGCCTTGTGCAGCGTTCCGACAAAGCAATTACCAGGACTCGCAAAACGTATCTATGACATCATAAACTAATAAAAAAAACACCTTCTAGTTTTCGGAAGGTGTTTTTTCCTATTTATCTATCTTAACTTTATAAATCCAACCCTCTGGTGCTTCAATATCACCGTAATAAATACCAACGAGAAGATCGTAAAGTTTTTTAATGGTTTCGCCTGTTTTTCCATCACCAAACTGGTGACGAACACCGTTATGAGTTATCGATTTAATCGGTGTAATAATAGCAGCTGTGCCGCATGCTCCAGCTTCTTTAAATTCACCAATCTTGTCGATATAGCACTCTCTTTCTTCTGTCTTTAGTCCTAAATAATGTTCAGCAAGATACAAAATAGATTTTCTTGTAATACTTGGAAGAATTGTTGGACTTTTGGGTGTCACAACAACGTTATTATGTGTAACACCGAAGAAGTTAGCAGCGCCTACTTCGTCAATCTTCGTATGTGTTTGTGGGTCGAGATAGATGACACCAGCATAACCTTGCTCTTTCGCAAGTTTTCTCGGATAAAGCGATGCGCCATAGTTACCAGCAAATTTCACTTGACCCATGCCATTACCAGCAGCTCTGTCATACTGCGTTGTAACAAACTCAAGAGCTTCTAACCCACCTTTAAAATAAGTTCCAACAGGAGCGCAGAACACACTAAACAAATATTCATCAGATGGTTTTACCCCTAAATTCATCCCATGTCCAATGACAAATGGACGAATATATAACGATTGCCCTGTTCCATATTCTGGAATATCGTCATAATTTGCACGCACGACAGATTCGATAGCATCATAGAATAATTCTTTAGGTAGTTTGGGTGCCACAATACGCTCTAACCCACTATTAATACGTTCAAAGTTCATATCAGGTCGGAACAAGACAACAGATCCATCTTTCCATTTATAAGCTTTGAGCCCTTCAAAAACTGCTTGACCATAATGAAGAACATTTGAACCTTCATGAATATGTATATACTTATCCTCTGTCAGTTCGCCCATGGTCCATTCCCCATCTTTAGTCCATGCGCGATATCGATATTTTGTTTCTTTTAAAGCATATCCCATCCAATCATTCCTTTCTTTTTTTAGTATGTTCCTTGCGCAAGCATCGCATCAGCTACTTTGACAAAACCAGCAATGTTAGCACCAGCAATTAAATCGTAACCAAATCCATAACGACTACTTGCTCGTACGCAGTTGTTGTAGATGTTTTTCATAATGCTTCTTAGTTTATTATCAACTTCTTCTGCAGTCCAGTTAAGACGCATGCTGTTTTGTGCCATTTCAAGCGCACTAACGGCTACACCGCCAGCATTAGCTGCTTTTCCTGGACCAATAACAACCCCAGCTTTAGTAAGCATCTCAATAGCTTCATTCGTTGTAGGCATATTAGCACCTTCTACGACATATTTTACACCATTTTCAATAATTTGTTTCGCATCTTCAGGTAAAATCTCATTTTGGGTAGCGCACGGAATAATAATGTCCACTTTTCGTTCCCAAGGTTTCCTACCTGGGAAGAACTCAACACCAAATTTATCAGCGTAGTCTTTGATTTTCCCGTTAGTATTTGCACGCATTTCGAGCATGAAATCAATTTTTTCCTGCGTATTTACTCCATCTGGATCATAGATATATCCTTCTGGTCCACTCAAGGTAACAACACGTCCACCTAAATCGCGTACTTTCTTACAAACGCCCCAAGCAACATATCCGAAACCACTGACTGCGACAGTATTATTCTTAAAAACGATAACGTCATGATTCAAGATTTGAAAAGCAAAATATGTAACACCG
>CAZZJG010000147.1:0-2446 GCA_964654395.1 uncultured Candidatus Izemoplasmatales bacterium | reverse complement strand
ATACATAACAAGGAGGATCCATATGAGTAATGTAAAAAAAGGTTTGTATTATACTGAAAGTCATGAGTGGGTAAAAGTTGAAGGTGGAATCGCTTATATCGGAATTACCGATTATGCCCAAGAAAGTCTTGGCGAAATCGTATTTGTTGAATTGCCTGAAGAAGAAAGTGCAGTCGAAGCAGGGGAAGCGTTTGGTGCTATTGAAAGCGTCAAAGCTGCAAGCGATGTGAATTCACCAGTTACGGGGACTGTTTTGGAAGTAAATGATGAACTTGAAGATAGTCCAGAACTTCTAAATGAAGACCCTTATGAACATTGGATTATTAAAGTAGACTTAGAAGATGAATCTGAATTAGAACAATTGTTGAGCGAAGAACAATACAAAGATATTCTTGAATAGGGGGATAAATAAGTTCAAATACTTCCCTCATACATAACTAGATATCGAAGAATTGTTGAGGGTTATCGGCGTAAATGATGTCGCTGAACTATTTAGTGAGATTCCATCATCTTTGATGAATCCGGATATTGATGTTCCTTCTTCGCATAGTGAATTAGAACTGATTAAACATTTTGAAACGCTTAATCAATATAACCAAAGATTAATCCCGTTAATGGGAGCTGGATCATATGATCATTATATTCCAAGTATCATTAACCACCTGACACAACGTCAGGAGTTTTTGACATCTTATACGCCTTATCAGCCAGAAATTTCACAAGGAACATTACAGTATATCTTCGAGTACCAAAGCGTAGTGTGTGAATTAACTGGTATGGATGTATCGAACGCATCGATGTATGACGGGCCTACTGCTACCGCTGAAGCGATGATAATGGCAACGCATCATACAAAACGAAATAAAATTCTTGTAAGTAGTACGGTTTTACCTAGTGTCTTAGAAACACTGAAGACATATGCGAAGTATCGGAATATTGAAGTTCTGCTTGTTGAGGAAGAAGGCGGCATCACTAAACAAAATGATGCGCGTTCAAAACTCGATAAGACGGTTGCGGGGTTGATTATTCAATCACCTAATAAGTATGGCATTATTGAACCTTTAGAGGGGTATCGCGAAGCACTTGCGGAAGTAAAGGCTTTGTATATTGTTAATAGTGATCTTGCAAGTTTGTCATTACTACAAACCCCTGGTGAAGTAGGTGCTGACATAGCGGTAGGTGAAGCGCAATCAATGGGGATTCCGATTTCTTTTGGTGGACCATATATTGGATATCTTGCGACCACAAAAAAATTGATGCGTAAAATGCCAGGACGTATTTGCGGCGTTACAACCGACGTTGATGGAAAACGGGCATTCGTGTTAACGCTTCAAGCAAGAGAACAACATATTAGAAGAGAAAAAGCTAATTCCAATATTTGTTCAAATCAAAGCCTTAATGCTCTTGCGGTTACTATTTACGCAGCGACGATGGGTAAAAAGGGTGTTGTACAAGCGCAACAACAATCAATTGATAAAACCCACTATTTAGCAGAGCGTTTGATTGATACTGGTAAATTTGAATTGTTATATGACCGTCCTTACTTTAAAGATGTTGCCCTTAAAAGTACGATTAATCGCACTGATTTAATTAAGGCGTCAATTGCTTCTGGATATACAGGACCGCTTCCTTTAGAAAACTGGGGAAAACATTTAAGCGATGTCTATCTGTTTAGCGCAACGGAAAAACGGACGAAAGAAGAAATAGACCGATTTATCTCGGTCGTGGAGGCGATATGATGTATTACGATCGACTTATCTTTGAACTCTCCACTCCGGGAAGAGTAGCCTATTCACTACCTAAAAGTGATGTGCCTACTTACAAGTTACCAGCAAGTTTACTTCGCAAAAAGGTCGCAGAGCTTCCTGAAGTAAGTGAATTAGACGTTGTTCGTCATTACACTAACGTCAGTAAGAAAAACTTTGGGATTGAAAATGGAATTTATCCACTTGGTTCTTGTACGATGAAATATAATCCAAAAATTAATGAGGATATGACCAATCGTGTTGAATTTCAAGTGCATCCATATCAACCAGAAGAAACATTACAAGGACTACTTTATATATATTATGAAACACAACGAATTCTAAGTGAGTTAAGTGGACTTCATACATTCTCGTTAAATCCTTATGCTGGTGCGCATGGTGAACTTGTCGGAATGATGATTATGAAGCAATATCACCTTGATCGTGGCGACACGAAACGCACAAAAGTTATCGTTCCTGATAGCGCCCATGGGACTAACCCGGCAAGTGCCACAATAGCAGGATTTGAAGTGGTAGAAGTTAAGAGTAATCTAGATGGAACCGTAAAAGTATCTGATTTAAAAGAGGTTCTTTCGGATGAGATTGCTGGGATTATGATGACTAACCCTAACACGCTAGGCATGTTTGAAAAAGATATTATAGAAATTGCTGAACTAGTACACGAGGCTGGAGGACTACTT
>CAZZJG010000146.1:0-2450 GCA_964654395.1 uncultured Candidatus Izemoplasmatales bacterium | reverse complement strand
AGTCAGAAAGTAATACTGGTGATTGTATACATTCTTCAAGCATTTCTTTTGTGATTGAACCTGGTCTTAAAATAATAGGAACATCTGATGTTAGGTCTAATACGGTTGATTCTAGTCCTACAGTGCTTTCTCCGCCGTTTATGATAATGTCTACTGCGCTGTTTAAATCATCTAGCACGTGTGAAAATGAGGTTGATGAAGGAGTGCCACTAATGTTTGCGCTTGGGGCGCAAACAGGTAATTGGCTTTTTTGTAATATTGCCTGCGCTATGGGATGTGAAGGAGAGCGCAACGCGACTGTCTGTAACCCTCCGGTTATTTCGCTAGGGATGTTGTCTTTTTTGGGTAAAACGATTGTAAGTGGTCCAGGCCAAAAAGCATTTGTTAAAAGTTTTAAGTAAGGATGATCTGCCTTGGCATATAAACTTATTTGATCACTACTTGATAGGTGAACTATTAACGGATTATCTGAAGGTCTTCCTTTAACCATATAGATTTTGCTTGCGGCATCTTTATCTAAAGCATTAGCGCCTATTCCATATACTGTTTCAGTAGGAAAAACTACTAGACCGCCATTTTTTAAAACCACGCTGGCAGTAGCCGCTATTTCTTCTAGTGTATGTGTTTTGAGTTCAAGTATTTTTGTTTTCATATGTTTCCCTCTTTTATCAAAGTGATGAATTAGATAATTTAGTAATATCAATTTCTTCTTGAATATTGTGTTAATTTACTACTTAATTATTGGTAAAATACTAGGTTTTGTCAATTCAAGTTTAATTTATTGTATTTGGTTTGAGTGGTTTTGATGTAAACCAATACATGTATAATATAAAAGCAATAATACTAGTAATTATGGTCGATGTAATTGTAAATAAATCATAACGGTTATACATCACTCCTAGCGTTACAAAGAATAAACCTGTCATGTTGTATATTGCATGAAGTGCCATTGAATATATTATATTTCCGGTTAATAAATACACAGCACCAAACATCATCCCAATAAGAAAGGCATAACCCATTTGTAAGAGCACGTCTAACACGCCCATACCAGTAAAGATATTAAGTGCGTGCATTAAAGAGAAAATTACTGATGATAAAACTAAACTAAGTATCACATTTCGCTTTGTATTTTGTAATCGCAAAAGAATTGCGTTTAAAATAATGTAACGAAAAATTAACTCTTCTAAGAAGCCAGTGGATAGGGCGTCAAGGAAAAAGAAGACAGTTGAAAGTTTACTTTCAGTAATGTATGCTTGACTTTTCATCCATGCAGAAAGAGGAAAATTGTTAAGTGCAACTAGTAAGGCTGGCAGTATAAAAATAAGATCTTTTCGATTTATTTTTTGAAATGCCTTCCAGTCCATTGCATAAAGTAAAACACAAAATGCAGCACCAGCGAACACGCGAATTAATGTGCTTTGTAACAACGAACTTGATAATGAATCTAATCCAAAATCAAATGGGATGTAAGAGAGAACCATAAACAAAAATAATAGTGTCGTAATTAATAATTGTTTTTTATGCACTTGTCTTCACCTTGAAGGTTTTAGTTAATAAAAGATATAAACCTAGTATAAACATTAACAAGCTAAAAAACTGTGAAGGGGTTGGGAATACATTATATTTTGTTTCAAAAAGAACAAACAATACTCCTCTATCATCTCCCCTAATAAATTCGATTAAAAAGCGCCATACTCCGTATGAAATCAAATACACAGGAGTCTGTATTCCTTTAAAACGGGGATATTTATCTAACGTAAAAAATAATATAAATAGAAATGCAGATTCAAATAGTTGTGTTGGATAAATTGCTTGACTAGGATATAAATCTTTAGCGTGACCATAAGGGAAAACTACCCCAAATATACTGTCTGTTGGAATGCCAAAACAACACCCCGCAAAAAAACATCCAATGCGACCAAATGCATGTGCGAGCACAACTCCCGTAATAATTGTATTGAAGATCGTTTTTAAATGTGGTTTTTCTGATTTATAAAACACATTTAAAAGCACTAAAAAAGCAATAACTCCACCAATTAATCCACCGATGAAGGTGATTGATCCAAACTCTACTTCACCGCTTTCAATGGTATGAAAAATGCCATCAAATACCCATGATGAAAATAGCGCAAATCCTAGTGAGAGCAAAATTAAAAGCAGTAGTTTATTAGTTGTTTCACGGCTAAATCCATCTCTTTTTTCAAAGCGATTTGTCACATAAAATAGCATCGCTACTACGCCAATGCCAATCATAATATCGTAAAGTTCTACAGTATATCCTAGTAAATCAGGAAACAAAAAAGGATACATACCTTCACTTCCTTTCTATCTGCATTATCATTGTACCACACTTGATTAGATTATTAATTATTGTATATTTTATGTTGGTAAAAAAAGTGATCCTTTGTTTAGCGTAGCCACAAGTATTCCAAACAAAAAACCGCCAG
>CAZZJG010000145.1:0-2458 GCA_964654395.1 uncultured Candidatus Izemoplasmatales bacterium | reverse complement strand
TTAATTACTAGTTTAATTGCCGAGGGTATAGAAGAAATGGATGTAAGTGAATATATGCCTAGTAAATTGTCCGAGACCCTAACAGATTTACCATTTATTAAAACAATTTCCGCAAGCATTTTAGGTGGCATTGCGAATGCGATGCTTACGTGTAGAGTTGGCGTTATTACGCAAAAATATTTATATAATGATAATCAGTTAATTGATAAGAAAACTATTCGTAGACAGGCATATAAGGATGTTATGAAACTAATGCCAAAAATTGTCACAGATGGTTTGAACGTCTTTCCTAAATCGGTATCAAGCATCTTTTCACGCCCATTTCGGAATAAAGCAAAAGGAGTAGATAAAGATTGAAAAAAGGATTAAAACGAATTACTAGATTAATCGTTATAATAGCTGTAATATTTTTGTTTTATAAGTTGTTTCTTACACCACAAGGCTATACTAGTGATGTTAAATTAGCGAAGGATTTCTTTCAAAATTTACAAACTTCTACAGCTTGTGATACTTACTTTTTGGATGAAACAAAAGATCTTTGCGAGTCTTTTCAAAGCATGATGGATGGGCAGACATATGAAATAACAGGTGTTGTTTCAATGAATCAAACTGTTTTAGTTACTATTTCAAATGACGATTTAAGCGTGACATTTACTGTACATTTTGCGCGGATAAATGCTAGTGGACCAAGTCATTATTTATACCCATATTATTATTTAATCGATCATGTAGAATAAAAAAAACACCTTTATATGAATTTATATAGAGGTGTTTTTGCATTAAAACATATAGTTTAATTATAAAAAGTTAGGGTTTTGTAACAACAATTAATGGAACAATCATTTCTTCTTCAGTAAGACCAGCGTGATGTGCTTTGTATGTTGATTCTTTGTTTAATGTGAATAGTTTATCAGTTAGAGCTACAGATATGAAATCTCCTAGGCTCTTTTGTGTTTGTGGGTGAATAGACCCGGGGCCAAGTAGGTTGCTTGAAAAAAATTCGTCCCTTGTGTAAAGTTTAAAGTCGTTAGAAAAATAGAAATTAAACAGAGTTTTAAATTCTTCTTCTTTACCTTTTTGAACAAAAAAGGAGGTAGCTCTAGGTTCAATAGAAGGTTTTTGTTTTAATAAAGCTAGTAACTCTTTGTAATTGAAAAGTTTAATTTCATTGACGTTTGTGAGACCATGATCAGCGATGAGAATGACAATAGTTTTTGGCGGTAGATTATTAATTAGCAAGGTAAACTCTTGATTAAGATTATTGATTAGTTGTTTGATATCTTCATGGTTTGTACCTTTTTGGTGCACGCTAAAATCTGGTTCAGTCCAATATACATAGCTGAAGCTATAATCTGTGTTATGGAGAAAAAGCAGTAATCGTTCGATTTCTTCTTGGAATGAATTACTTCCGCCTTTACGAAATGATGGAAAGAATTCACGAGTTTGAATGTGGTTATTTTGTTTTTTGATAAGGGACAAAATAGAAGTGTATGGCATATATTTTTGTTCTAAGTTTTCTTTAAATTCTTTACCAGTGTAAAAATCAACATTAGGAAATACGGTTAGATTAGCCTTTTCTTCTGGGATATATTGCACCCAACCAATATGTCCAGTTTCTAAAGGGGTTTTACCAGATAAAACAGAAGTAGTTGCCGCTACAGTTGTAGATGGGAAAACACTTGTAATTGGCTCAACAAGATGTTTCCTCATAGCCGCAGATATAGGAAGGTGTTCCTTTATTAATGAATACCCTAAGCCATCTAATAACATGTAAACAACATGTTGATATGATATTTTATTAAGATAATTATCTAGTTTTGTTAATGTAGGATGAAATGTTGGGACGTTAAAATGTTTTAAAATTGAGTTTGATACGTTTACGATAGATTTTTGATAATCTGGGTGTTTGATGTTCATGAGTTCACATCCTTAAGAGTAATTTGCTTATTTTAAGTATTCGTAAAGAAGATTAATAGTGGATAAGACACCATTAATGTGGGTTCGTTCCATTCCGTGTGAAGCATGAACTCCTGGTCCTAGTAACGCACCTTTGAAGTCATTTCCGCCACGAATTGCAGCTGATACATCACTGCCATAATATGGGTAAATATCAATGGCATGAGAGATATTTTTAGCTTTTGCGGTTTTAATTAAATCATTTGTTAGATTGTAATCATATGGACCAGAAGAGTCTTTTGGGCAGATGGAGACGTCTTGCTCTGTGCATGATAAATCGTCACCAACACAGCCCATATCGACTGCAATCATTTCATCAAGTGGTGGGATATATGATGCTCCATGTCCGACTTCTTCGTATGTGCTAATGATGAATTTAATAGTGTTCTTGGGTGTTGTTTTGGTTTCATGAAACAGTTTGATAAGGCCGAAAATACTAGCTACATTAATTTTATCATCAAGAAAACGGGATTTAATAAAACCACTAGATGTAATAGTAGTT
>CAZZJG010000144.1:0-2466 GCA_964654395.1 uncultured Candidatus Izemoplasmatales bacterium | reverse complement strand
GAATATGGCTGGTCGTGGGACGGATATTAAACTAGGTGAAGGTGTTGTTGAACTCGGTGGGTTGGCGGTTATTGGTACTGAGCGTCATGAATCTAGACGTATTGATAACCAGCTACGCGGTCGTTCTGGACGTCAAGGTGACCCTGGGTACTCTCGTTTCTTTTTAAGCGCAGAAGATGATTTATTAAAACGTTTTGGTGGCGATGCTTTTAAACAGCGTCTTGAGATGCTTACACAAGTTAGAGGATCCGACGATGAATCTCCTATTGATATGAAATTCTTTTCTAGAGTAGTAGAACGCGCCCAACGTCAAATTGAAGGAAATAATTTTGACCGCCGGAAAACAGTCTTACAGTATGATGAAGTTAACCGTCGTCAACGTGAGGTTATTTATAAACAACGTAGAGATATTCTTTTCTTAGATGATGTTACTGACATTGCCTTAGGTATGATTGAACGCGCAATGAGAGAAATTGTTAATCAACATACCAATCAAGTGAAGAAAGAACCAACAGTTAACGAAACAACTTTATATAAAGTATTAATTGGACGTTATTTTATGCCTAATACCATTTCAAAGTCTTCTCTTAAAGGAGATACAGAAACGGTTTATCAATATTTGCTGGAGGTTGTGCATCAAGAATTTGAAACACGTAAAAACAGTATTGATTTTCCTAAATTCAACGAATTTCTAAAAGCGATTATCCTTCGTGTTGTAGACACGCATTGGATTAGACATATTGACCAAATGTCTGAATTGCGCCAAGCAATAACCTTACAGTCATATGGTCAAATGAACCCTTTAAGAGAGTATCAAGATGTTGGGTTCCGTTTATTTAATGAAATGATTTCATCTATAGAATCTGATGTTTCAAGATACATACTACGTTCACAAATTCGCGATAACTTAAAACGTGTACAAATTGCAAAACCTACTATCACATCAAGTGGGAAGGAAGAGAGTAAGCGTAGACCACGCAAGGTTGAAAAAGTTGGTCGAAATGATCCTTGTCCTTGTGGTAGTGGTAAAAAATATAAACATTGTCATGGCCGTTAGGCCATGTCTAGTTTTTAGGTGATATTATGTTATTACAAGAAGCAAGGCAATTAAAACAAGAATTAAATAGTATTTATCATGACTTAAAGGGCATGTTAAATTTAAGTGCTTTGAGACAAGAAATCGCAAAACTGGATAAAGAAACATATGATCCTGAATTTTGGTCAAATCCTACACACGCTAATATGATTATCAAACAATTAAAAAGTCTTAAACAAAAACAGCAGCGTTATCAACAATTTCTTGATTTATATGAGGAATTAGAAGTAGCTTTAGAACTTGGTTTTGAAAGCTCAGAAATGCTTGAAGAATTCGCTAGCATGGCTGAGCAATTCCAATCGCTTGCGAGTGATCTTCGCATTGAACTTTTACTTAGTGATGAAAATGACATGCTTGATGCAATTGTTGAAATTCATCCTGGCGCAGGTGGTACAGAAAGTCAGGATTGGGCAAGCATGCTTTTTCGTATGTATTCACGCTACGCTGAAAATGAAAAATTTGCCTTCGAATTAATTGATTATCTACCTGGAGAAGAAGCAGGTATCAAACGAGTAACTTTCGCTGTTCGTGGTGAAAATGCCTTTGGATATTTAAAAGCAGAACATGGCGTGCACCGACTTGTTCGCATTAGCCCATTCGATAGTGGCGGAAGAAGGCATACTTCATTTGCGAGCGTTACTGTTATCCCAGAAATTGATGATAGCATTGTTGTAGAGCTTAATATGAACGAGGTTAAGATTGATACCTACAGAAGCAGTGGTGCTGGTGGGCAAAGCGTAAATACTACTGACAGTGCAGTTCGCGCGACACACATCCCAACAGGGATTGTGGTTACGGTTCAAAATGAACGATCACAAATCAAAAATAGAGAAATGGCACTTAACATATTAAAAGGTAAACTTTATATGCTTGAACTAGAAAAAAAGCAAGAAGAGTTGTCAAGTTATAGAAGTGACCAAGCCAATGCCTTTGGGTCACAAATTCGATCATATGTTTTACATCCATATTCAATGGTTAAAGATCATCGAACTAACATTGAAACAGGAAATGTCCAAAAAGTACTTGATGGTGACATCAAATTATTTATCGAAGCATATTTACGTCACAACCGGGAGGTAGGATGATGAAACGGCATCACGTCATCCGGCGCATCGGTTTTTTTGAACGATACGCACTAATCAGTTTAGGCATTATTATTATGGTCGCTGGGTTTTACTTCTTTTTAATCCCCCTCAATCTTCCAGCAGGTGGTGTAACAGGGTTTGGGATTGCCCTTGAAAAATTAATCGACATCCGTATCTCTTATCTCGTATTTAGTGTAAATATATTATTGTTATTTTTAGGTCTTGCTGTCCTTGGAAAGAAACTTTTTCTTCGCAGCTTTTTTGGATGTTTGTTATTTCCTACTG
>CAZZJG010000143.1:0-2477 GCA_964654395.1 uncultured Candidatus Izemoplasmatales bacterium | reverse complement strand
TGGCGAGCTTTACATAAATAGCGAAGAGACGTCTTATTTTTCCAAAGAGGACTGTGATGTATTACGCCGAGAATATATTTGGTTTATTTTTCTTGATTATTACTTCATCTACTCATATAGCGTGCTTGAAAACGTAATGATTGCTCTTACAATACAAGGATACGATAAAGCAACTAGAAAAGAAAGAGCCTTAGAACTTATCGATAAAGTTGGATTATCATCACATGTTCATCATAAAGCTGCTAAACTTTCTGGGGGGCAAAAACAACGGGCAGTAATCGCAAGAGCTCTTGCGAAAGACTGTCCAATCATCGTCGCAGATGAACCTACAGGCAATTTAGACAGTGAAACCGGAAAACAAATCATGAAACTCTTAAAAGATTTATCACATTAAAAACTCGTGGTTGTTGTGTCGCACAACTATGAACAAGTAAAAGAGTACGCCACGAGAAAAGTACGTTTATTCGACGGTGAAGTAGTAGAAGATAAAGTTATTACACCTCGCGAAGATGTTAAGGAAGGTATAACACTTGCGGGATATTATATGTCAATTTGGAATTTACTTGCCCTATCAGTAAGGAATCTAATTCGTACTCCACGACGAACTATTTTCACAATATTTGTGGCTATATTTATCTCTATGGCGTTTGTACTTAGCTTTGGTAGTTACATGAAAAGCATTAATCAACCTTATTATTATGGTGGCGGATATTTCCAAAACGTTACTGAACGTCGAATCATTGTAAGTAAATATGACGGTACTACCTTTTCCGAAGATGATATTAATAACCTCAAACAACTTGACGGTGTTTTAGGTGTTTTAAATCATGATATTTTACTTGACGAGACAGTTAAATCATATTCAATTGAATACGGTTATTTAGATTATCGTGAATACTACATGAACCCGGTTTCAGCTATTTTACCGAGTGAACTAATTGAAGGTAGATTTCCTGAAAATGAGTACGAAGTAATTGTCGAAGATAATTCAAATAATTTCACATTAGGCGATATGCTAACTTTAACGATCGGTAATAATAATGTATATATGTTTGACGGCACGACAACACTTAGTGATATAGACGGAATTACTGTTGAAGTTGTCGGCAAAATAAAAGAACTAAATCCTAATTCTTGGCAAGGAAGAATGTATTTTCATGATGACTTTCTTTACCGCGATGATGTTCTAATATACTCCTATCTTGGTTCGGGATGGAGCAACGTAAGCCGGATGGAATATTCAATAGTAACTGATGAAGGGCAAATGCCAATCGATTTTTGGGGTGAAATAGTACTTGATGAAACAATACCAGTCGGAGAAGTTAAAATAGGATATGATATTTTATATCAAATCGCTGATCAAATTGGTGTTTCTTTCGAGGACAACCCAACATATTATGAAGGTACATCGTTGCAAATTGATTCAAATACAAACTTTTACAAGAAGACACAATCTTTATCAGTTACGGGGGAATATTTACCAGCTGGTGTCTTAAGCAATGATAAAGGAAGTTATTCTTATTCTTGCGCGGCTAATCCAAATTCATTGCTTACTTTAGTGCCGACAGAACTTTATCAAGTGACAGTTTTCGTAAGAGATTCATTTGATGCAAAAACCGTAGTTCCAGCTATTAAAGACCTTGGATTTAATGCCATATACCCTGCATCCGTGCAAAATCAATTCGCTGAAATATCCCGAATATTTTCTACATTAGGATTTACCATTTTGATGGTCTTCCTAATGACGATTGTCTTTTGGGTAACATATGCTGTTTTACGCAATGTACAGAGCGCTAAGAAAAAAGACTACCTTATTTTTCGCTCAATTGGCGCAAGCAAGAAAGACTTATATAAAGTAACTAATTTGGAATTGATGATTGCATTCTTTATGTCACTCCTTATTGTTATTATCTTTTTCATCATCAATGAACTACATCAAATATGGGTTTTCCCGCAATACTTAAGATACTTCAATGTCTTCAGTTATCTAGCGTTATTACTAATATTGATGACATTAGCATTACTTTTAGGACGAAAATTCAATCGAACGATATTTGACAAAAGCGTTATTACAGCTTTGCGACAAGAGTAGGTGATGGATATGTTGAAATTACGAAACGTACATAAATATTACAATAGAAAAAGACAAAACGAAATTCATGTATTAAACGACATCACCTTAAGCCTACCTTCTTCTGGCCTAGTAGTGCTTTTAGGGCCATCAGGAAGCGGAAAAACAACACTGCTTAACGTCATTGGTGGTTTAGATAAAATACATCATGGCTCCATTTTGTTTGATGGCCATGAACTCAGTAAATATCGCTCCAATATATGGGACCAAATCCGCAACCGTGATGTTGGCTATGTATTTCAAAACTATAACTTACTCCCACACTTAACCGTATATGAAAACATAAGTTTTACACTGAATATGATTGGTATTTATGATCAAGATGAAATCGATCGTAGAATCGATT
>CAZZJG010000142.1:0-2495 GCA_964654395.1 uncultured Candidatus Izemoplasmatales bacterium | reverse complement strand
TTTTCGGGGAAAGAAAAAATTTGAGATAAAACAAATTGTAGAAAATAACTTATTTCATTATATTTTCATATCTATTGACAAATTATTTGAGACCGAACAACAAATCAATCTATTCAGCCAAGTTGTTGGATCTGGATTAAGCGTTTTTAGCGGAAGCACTTGGTGGTTAGATTATGACTATTATACTGATCACTTTTTCTCTTCTAATATAGGACCTAATATACTAGGTATCCCACCTGGAAGCACCAACATGGTATATTCGACTCCTGAATTTCAAGAAGTTCGTAAAAAAGTCAAATCTGTATCCGGTCTTTACGAAGAAGCAGTTAAAGAAGAAATTCAAGCTTATGAACGTGTTCGTAATAACGAAACGGACTATTTTGCGGCAAGAACACCAGCTTTAACAAAAAAGGAACAAATCGTCTGGGTAGAGGCTTACGGTAAATGCATTTTACGTTATCCAAATGGAAAACCCCGCTTATTTGTCGCAATAGATATCTATCTATCCGAACTACAAGAAGAAAAATCCCAACTTGAAATTTTGTCTAACCTCGTTAACACCGGTCTTACAAGCGCAGATGTTGGTGTTTGGTATTATCAGCAACACTATGTTCATGGTCACTATAATTTCACTAGTTCATACAAAAATTTGATGGGGTTTAGTGGCGATGTCCAAAACGATACTATTTCAAATCTAATAAATGAACAAATCGAAAAACTCAAACAAATTGACTGGGAATATGCAGAAAAAATGGTAGAATTCAGAGATTTACATAATTCTATTTTTTACCAAAAAAAAGATCAATATAAAACTGTCATTCCCCATTTGAAAGCAGATAATACTCTTATATGGATTGAAGTTAGAGGACAAGTTATCGAAAGAAACGATCAAGGCGATGTGATGTTGTTTGTTGGGGTAAACGTCGATATCACCGATAACTACAACCGGAGAAGAGAACTCGAACGTTTACAACTATCTAATAAACTTGCGATTAGAGCGAGAGAAATGATGACTTGGTCTCAAGAAATTACACATAGTGCTAAAGATATGATGGTCTTTGGTAATCATCTATTTGAAGCCAAACTTGGAATACAAAGAAATGAACAAAAAATGTTCTCATATAAAGATATATTTCGCACAGTTGTGCGAGATAGTAAAGAAGACAAACATCGTTTTAAAATGTTAACTGATGCCATTAAAAATATCTACCGCGGAACTGAACAATCCTACGACCGTATCTTAGTTAAACACAAACACGAAAAAACCGGAGAAATTCTGTTTATTGAACACTCACTCGGTAGTATTCCTAGTAAAACTAATCACAGCTCAAAACTCATTGGTGGCGTATTATTGGATGTCACAGCACAAATTAATCAAGAACAAAAAATTCGTTTTCTAGCCTCGCATGATACACTGACTGGACTGCATAATAGGCTTTATTTTGACGATTTTCAAAAACAGCTTGCTAAAGATTATACTCTGTATCTTTTCGATCTAGACGGATTGAAACTAGGAAACGATATTTATGGCCATCAATTCGGTGATTTGTTAATTTCAAAAGCAGCCACCGTATTGAAAGATGTATTCATGAAAGCACAACTAATCGCCAGAATCGGTGGCGATGAGTTTGCGGTTATATGTAATTGTACAAGCGAAGATGAATGTTATAACAATTTAAGTAAAGTAAGAAAAAAAGCACAAAAAGAAATACTCCCATATGATTATACTCTCCAACTTTCTGCGGGCTACTCCATCGTTCGTAATAAAAATAAATCATTTAATAAAGCTTTCTCCGAAGCAGAAAATATCCTATATCAAAGAAAACTTTCCCAACGTTTCTCACGGAAAAATAAAGTGCTAGAAAGCATCATGGAAACACTAGATGCTAAAACAACTGAAACAAAAGAACATAGTGAACGCCTCTCAGCAATGGCTGTTAAATTGATGAAAGCTCTCGGACTAAAACGACATAATGAAGTTGAAGATATGAAATTGCTTGCGCGAGTACATGATATCGGTAAAATCACAATTGATGATGCGATATTGAAAAAACCCGGTAAACTAACAGATGAGGAATTTGACATCATAAAAAAACATCCTGAGGCAGGATATAAAATTATTCACAACCTTACTGATAACGACAGCGTTTGTCTCGGAGTTTTACACCATCATGAAAGATACGATGGGACAGGATATCCCTATGGCTTAAAAGGTGAAGAGATTCCTTTGTTTGCTCGTATACTTGCGGTTGTTGATGCATTTGATGCTATGACTAGTAAAAGGGTATACAAAGCGCCAGTAAAGCGTAAAGAAGCTCTTAATGAACTGCGCAAGAACAGTGGAACTCAGTTTGATCCAAAAGTCGTAGATACCTTTATTTCTTTATTTGATAACCAAAAGACATACTAGATTACAAATATTCTAATATGTCTTTTTTTACACTCTCTACGATATTTATAAGATACGTAAAATCATGTCTATAAGCTCATCAATT
>CAZZJG010000141.1:0-2508 GCA_964654395.1 uncultured Candidatus Izemoplasmatales bacterium | reverse complement strand
AGCGCTGATCTTTCATGAGTAAAACAAATCTACATGGATACGGGTACAAAAGAAAGTGACAATCCCAATTTTAACAAAAAATATATTGATCGCAATAAAGTGTTAAAAAATCTCCTAGAAGAACGATTAGGCCCAGAAAAAGTGACATTGAAAGTTATTGAGGGCGGGATTCATCATGAAAAGGATTGGGAGGCAAGAGTTTTAGATAGCCTTCATAAAATCTTTGAAGATTAAGCGGTGTAAACCCGCTTTTTTGTTGGGAATTATGGAAAATTTATCATTTCTTTTGGGTTGTTTCTGCTTTGAAAATAAAGTGATTTGTGGTATTGTTATAAGTAGAAAAAAAGGTACGAGGTAGCAACATGAATCAAACAAGAACAACGCGTAGAGCGCAACGGGAAGAAATAGTAAAAAGGTTATACGAAATGGATATCAATAATGAATATAAAATCCCAAGCACCGGATTTTCTTTTGTGGACGATGCTTTGGAAGGGATTGTATCGCACCTGAAAGAGATTGATGCTCTTATAGAAGGAAATTTACAAAGTTGGAAACTACGGAGGTTAGGTTACGTTGACCGTGCTATCTTGCGTTTTGCGACATATGAGTTATGGCTGATGGATACTCCTGTAGAAATTGTCATTAATGAGGCTTTAAACATCACACGGAAATACACTGATGAAGGTGATGATAAAGCAGTGCATTTTAACAATAAGGTGCTTGATAATATTGCAAAAAGTTTAAAGAAGGTGGAATGAGATGGGGGACAAACGGTATCTCACAGTCACCGCACTTACAAAGTATATCAAATACAAGTTTGATCAAGACGCGCATTTGAAAAATGTGCTTTTGAAGGGTGAAATATCGAACTTTAAACACCACTCAAGAGGGCATTTTTATTTTACGCTAAAAGATGACCATGCTCAGATTTCGGCAATTATGTTTGCTGGTAATGCTAGAAAAATCAAGTTTAGACCAGAAGATGGGATGAACGTCCTTGTGGAAGGGTATATATCTGTATATGAACCGGGAGGTTCTTATCAAATCTATGTTCAAAGCATGACTGAGGATGGGGTGGGGAACTTATATATAGCCTTTGAGCAATTGAAAGAAAAATTACAAAATGAAGGTCTCTTTGATTCAAAACATAAACAGCCAATTCCTCGTTTTCCTCGACGAATCGGGGTGTTAACATCCCCGACTGGTGCTGCAGTTCGAGATATTATTCATATTGTAAATCGCAGGTATCCGCTAGCTGAAATCATTGTATATCCAACACTTGTACAAGGGGAATACGCCAAAGATAGTATTGTGCAACAAGTGCAAAAAGCTAATCAAGATGGGTTGGTTGATGTAATTATCTTAGGTAGAGGTGGCGGTAGTATAGAAGACTTATGGCCATTCAATGAAGAGATAGTTGCATATGCAATATTCGCTTCTAAGATTCCAGTTATCTCTAGCGTTGGCCACGAGACAGATTTCACTATCAGTGATTTTGTGGCTGATTTAAGAGCTCCGACTCCATCAGGCGCTGCGGAGGTTGCTGTGCCTGACAAAATAGAGCTTCTTGGGCAATTACAAAATTTACGTGAAAGACTTCGAAGTTCTCTTAACATAATGCTTAAACAGCATAAAGAAAGGTACAATAGGGTGTTTAGTAGTTATGTTTTTGGCGACCCACAAAGGATTTTAGAAAATGGTATCCGTAAACTAGATTTGTTAGATGAAAAATTAAAACTTCTTTCACCCAAAAAACGTATCCAACAACTTCAAAAAGATGTGCTCGATTGGGATAGACGTCTATATGAAATTGAACGGCGAATTTTGTCTGACAAGAAAAAGTCCTTTGATCAATATCGCGCAAAGCTAGAATTACTTAACCCACTTGCTTTGATGAAAAAAGGATATGGTGTTATGGAACGTGATGGTGTGGTTATCACTTCTGTATCGTCAATTCAAAAAGGTGATTATGTTTCTTTTCGTTTGCGAGATGGCCACATTGAATCGAAGGTAGTAGATGTGAGAAAGGAGAATGAAAATGAGTGAGAAAACATTTGAACAAGCTTTGCAAGAGTTAGAACAATTAGTGAAAGATCTAGAATCTGGCGATGTAGATTTATCAATCGCTGTAGAGCAATACAAAAAAGGAATACAACTAAGCAAATACTGTCATGATAAGTTGACGGAAGCGGAGGAAGTTATCGTCAAATTGATGACGGAGGAAGGATTAACCGATTTTAATCAGTGAAAGTGGGTGCGCACATGAATTTAGAAGACATCAAGGACCCCTCCTTTTTACAAGAATTATCTATATCTGAGATGCAAGATTTAGCAAATGATATTCGCAAGTTTCTCATCCAAAGCATTAGTGAGACGGGCGGACATTTTTCGTCGAATTTAGGGGTTGTAGAACTTACAATAGCAATGCATCGAGTGTTGCATTCGCCATATGATAAGATCATTTTTGATGTTGGGCATCAAAGTTGTACACACAAAATTTTAACTGGA
>CAZZJG010000140.1:0-2542 GCA_964654395.1 uncultured Candidatus Izemoplasmatales bacterium | reverse complement strand
AACCCGATATGAAATTCTTTACTTATTTTGATTATCGATGCTTCTTGGTGTTATACGACGAATGTCGATATTTCATCGAGTAAATCATCATATTTATATGATAAAAACGCTCTTCTTACCAGAGACTCTTGTGTAAACTGGTAATCAGGTTCTTTTTGCGCTTTAATAAATTGCGTTACTGCTTGAATCTCTTCATCTGATATGTATGCACCTTGAACACGAATTTGTGGTTTACCGCTTTCCGCAAACAACATATCTCCTCGTCCTAAAAGTTTTTCTGCACCAGCGCTATCAATGATTGTCATTGAATCGACATAACTTGAAACCATAAAGGCAATCCGCGTCGGAATATTGGATTTAATCGTTCCTTTCACTACATCCGTGCTAGGACGTTGCGTCGCAATAATTAAATGAATCCCAGCAGCGCGTGCTTTTTGCGTTAATCTCATGATTGCTTCTTCAACACTGTTAGATGCAATCATCATCAAATCTGCAAGTTCATCAACGACAATGACTAGAAATGGCATGTGCTCCATATTTTCTTGGAAAGCCTTGTTATTATAACTGTATAGATCTCTGACTCCTTCTTCTTTAAAGATAAGGAATCGTCTCTCCATTTCTTCTACCGCCCATTTCAATCCTGCAGTAGCTATTTTACTGTCGGTAATAACAGGTGTTACAAGATGAGGTAAATCATTATATGCGGAAAGTTCTACCATTTTGGGGTCAATAAGCATTAATTTTAATTCATGTGGTGCATATTTAAACAACAAACTCATTAAAATGGTATTTATACAGACACTTTTTCCACTTCCTGTCGCACCCGCAACGAGCCCATGTGGCATTTTCGCAATCGAAGTTAATACTCCTCTACCATCAATATCAAGCCCTAGGCAAACGGTAAGCGGATCTTTTGCCTCTTGAAACTCGGGCGTTTCAATAATATCAATTAAAGGCACAATATCGGGATTAGTATTCGGAACTTCAATTCCAACTGTGTTCTTCCCAGGAATGGGAGCTTCGATACGTATTTCTTTAGCGGCAAGAGCCATTTTGATATTATCAGAGATACCTGTTACTTTTTTAACATATACTCCACTTTCCAGTTCAATTTCATATCTTGTAACTGTTGGGCCTTTTGTATACGCTTTAACTCTTGCGCCAATCGAAAACTCGGCAAAAGTGCGATTAAGAATATCCAAATTTTTTTCTACCCATTCGCTATTATCATTTTGTGTTTTAATTTGGCGCTTTAAAAGACTAACGCTAGGTAACTTGTATAAATTATTCGCTATACTTTTTTCTAACCTAGGACGTTTATTTTTTTCATGGAGCTTTACTTCTTTTTTAATAGACTCAGAAACAGTGTTTTGTTCTTGAGTAATAGTAGTACTTTTCACTTCTTCATTTTGACGTGCATTTGGCATTACAAAACCTGAAGGCTGCTTGCTAGGGGAGGTTCTATTAGCGCGCCGCTCTTTCTCTTCCATTGCTTCTTTTAAATTTTTACCTCGTACAAGGTCAAATTCAGGATACTCTGACCCATATTTTTGCTTCTTTACTTCCTTAGTCAATCTTGGTTTAGTGCGGAAATCATCTAGTTGTTTATCAAGGTCTCCCTTTCTTCTTACAGGATTAGGAATTACGATTTTATCTTTGACAAACGTACCAAAAATAGGCGAAACAAAGTGATCTCGCTTATACTTTTTGACAGTGTTAGGCTTGCCGATTTGTGGTATTTCAAACTGCTTAGTATCGACTGTTCGCTCTATCACAACCATTTTTCGTTTGTTATGAAACATGATTTTCACCTCAGTCTAGGAAGCGTAAAAAAGCATCTACTTGCGAAAACGATTTAGCCTGTTTATCTACATAACGTTTTATTTCCTCTCCCCGCTTATAAACAAGAAAACTTGGAATACCAAAAATACGTAAATGTTTCGCAAGATCAAGAAATTGATCTCGATTTAGAGCTAACCACTGAAACATATGCCACTTTTGCCTTAGTTTCAGAAGCTCCCTTTTTGTTACAAAACAATCAGGGCACCAATTTGCGTAAACATATATCACCGTAATTTTCTCAGAAGCTATTAAAGAATAAAACTCCTCAAGATTATGAATCTCCTTCATCAGACTCACTCTCTTCAATCAATTCATTTAAACTTTCTTCTACCAAATTTAACTCTAAATCAGTTTCAAATAGCTTTTTGCTGTAAACTTTAACTGTTTCTTCACCAACAACGCCAACAATCAACACACAGACTTTTCTAGTCATAACATCAAGAGATGTATTGATGACAAGTTTGCGAAACCAATATACGGGATTAACTGCATTCATCGCCATTGCTCCGTATTTTAAAACCTTATCAAGTTTTGCTTTTTTCGCCATTTTTAACAACTTATTCTGTTCAATTGTGCGTTTTTTCTCATACATATTCACAATTTGTATTACACGCAATCTTTTCGCATGCTTCAAGATTGGTATATCCATTATTTGATCTAGACGATCTGTAATATAATGATTAAGCATCAACATCTCATT
>CAZZJG010000139.1:0-2547 GCA_964654395.1 uncultured Candidatus Izemoplasmatales bacterium | reverse complement strand
GCAAACATCCATTTAGTGACAGCGGGCAAGTTAAAAAAAAGAGAGTTAAAACAAGTACAAGAACTAAACCCGAATATAATTATCATTGCAGGTGGTACTGATTACGGTGAATCAGAAACAACATTACATAATGCAAAACAAATCTTAGCACTAAACTTAAATACACCTGTAATTTATTGCGGTAATATCGCTAACCATGCTGAAATCAAGGAGCTCTTCCAAGAACACAAAAAAGAGCACCTCTTAAAAATAGTAGCAAATGTTTACCCACGAGTTGATGACTTAAACATCACTCCTCTTCGTCAAGCAATCTATGAAACTTTTGAAGAACATATTATTCATGCAAAAGGGATGGCGCATATTAAAGAAATGGTAAATGGACCTATCATGCCAACCCCTGGCGCTGTCATGGAAGCAACTATGCTTCTACGTGATTATATCGGAAACTTACTAACAATAGATGTTGGCGGTGCTACTACAGATGTGCACTCCGTATGTGAGCCATCAGAAGAATACAAGCAGTTCATGGAAGGAGAGCCTTTGTCAAAGCGTACCGTAGAAGGTGACCTTGGTGTTTTTATAAATCATAGAAATGTCATACAAATGTTTGACTCTAATGACTTAATAAACAGACTTGGGTGCACGATGGAAGATTTAGAAACAATAATGTCAAATTACAAGTATATACCAAAAGCGGATTTAGAGTATAAACTAGTATACGAATTGACAAGAAAATGTACAGAGGTCGCACTTGACCGTCATGTAGGAGATTTAAGAAGAGTTTTTAGTTCATCTGGAGTGAGAATTATTCCAGAAGGTAAAGATCTCACAATGGTGACGCGTATCTTACTAACTGGTGGCGCATTGGTAAACTTGCGTGATACAAAACGGATTATATCAGACTACATCAAGAAAAACCCTAGAAAGTTATTACCAAATAAACATGTGAAAATTCACAAAGACTACGATTACATAATGGCATCCCTAGGTGTCTTGTCTAAGAAGTATCCTGATAAAAGTGTACAACTTTTAAAGAAAACGTTAAGAATTGAGTGATGTTTATGTATCCTAGAGTTCGAATTTCTAAAGAAAAATACAGAAACAATATCAAAGTTTTAAAACAAAAACTACATGAAAAAGGTATATCAATGATGGCGGTTACGAAAGTATTTTCGGCTGACCACATGTTAGTGAATATCTTGATTGAAGAAGAAGTTGACTATTTAGCGGACTCAAGGATTGAAAATATCCGGGCATATCCAAAGACTAAAATACCAAAGGTATTACTTCGAATTCCGAGTATTTATGAAACAGACGATGTTGTGAGATACGCCGACATTTCACTTAACTCAGAAATAGTAACGATGCAATTTCTAAATATCTCGGCTCAAAAATTAGGGGTTAAACATGGAGTAATTTTAATGGTTGACCTTGGCGATCTAAGAGAAGGCATTTTCGATGAAAACGAGTTAATTTCAACTGCCCAATCTATACAAAAAATGGAACATATAGAGCTTGTAGGAATCGGAACAAATCTTACATGTTATGGAGGTGTTATTCCTTCAACTGAAAACTTATTAAAACTAAATGATTATAGGGTAAAACTAGAATCAATATTAAATATTAAATTAGAAATTGTCAGTGGCGGGAACTCATCTTCACTAGATTTGTTGTTTGCTGGTGAAATGCCAGAAGGAATAAACAACTTACGTCTTGGTGAAAGCCTTGTATTAGGCCGAGAAACAGCATATGGAGACTTCATAGATGGTACTTTTGATGATGTATTTATCCTCGAATCAGATATCATCGAGGTGAAAGAGAAACCTAGCGTTCCGATAGGTCAAATTGGTATGAATGCGTTTGGGAAAATACCTACATTTGAAGACAAGGGCATCCGCAAAAGAGCTATCATTGCTATCGGAAAACAGGACGTAGATCATAATGAGTTGATCCCGTTTGATACTATTCAACCAATCGGCTCTTCCTCTGATCACATTATCTTGGATGTGACTGATGGCCTCTATGAATACCGTGTAGGAAGTGTCATTCAATTTCGATTGACCTATGCTTCAATTTTGAGTTTAATGACATCAAAATACGTGGTGAAATATTATGAGTAAGTTCTATCGTAAAACATATGCTAAAATCTACCTTCATCACATACTTAGTAACTACAACGAAATTCAAAAACAAGTTGGTACTAGCAAAAAAATAATGCCAGTTGTCAAAGCTGATGCATATGGGCATGGCGCAAGAGAGGTTGTTGCTTATTTACACCAACACGGTATTGACCATTATGCAGTTAGTTTGCTTGAAGAAGCTTTAGAATTACGCATTGAACATAAAGATATATTTTTACTTTGCTTAGGACTTGTCGATGAAGATGGGCTCTTGGTTGCAAGTGAGAATAAGATAGCTGTGACTATATCGAATTTCAATCAAATTAGTAATGTACGAAAAATAGAAAAACCGTTAACTGTTCATTTAAAAATAGATACTGGTATGCATCGATTGGGCTTTCGATCTATTGAAGACTTTGCCCATGCT
>CAZZJG010000138.1:0-2556 GCA_964654395.1 uncultured Candidatus Izemoplasmatales bacterium | reverse complement strand
AACTAGTGACAGCATCATAACAATCTAAAAAATACTCAGAGGACGCTATAGCGATTGCTTCCTGCACGTTGTTTGTAAGATTTGATGCTATTCGTGCTATTTCTGGACTTAAACCTTCATCAAGTAGTTTTTGATAAATAATACGTTGATCAATTGCTGGAAACGAAATCACTTGTGACCTTGAAATGATCGTCGGTAGGGTGCGCCGTATATTAGATGTGGTTAAAATAGCGTGAATAGAAGGATGAGGTTCTTCTAAAAATTTTAGCAAACTGTTCGCAGCCGCTACATGTATTGTTTCAATATCTTTTACGATGTACACTTTTCTTCCAGGTTCTACTGCCGTTTTCGAAAACTCATCTTGTAAAGCTTGAATTTGATTTTTTTTAATAATGCCATTTTGTGGTTCAATTACAAGTACATTAGGATGCGTTTTATGCACTACTCTTTTACAGTTATCACATACCTGACATGGTTTACCGCTATCAGAGGTGCAAAGAAGCATTTGCGCAAAATATAACGCAGTTGCGAATTTATTAGTCCCACGTTCACCTTCAAATAAATAAGCATGCGAAAGGCGGTCTTTTTGAAAACTGTTTTCAAGCAAACGAATTACTTCTGGTTGCGTCTTTTTAATATAATGATCCATGGACATCACTCGCTTTTCAAATACAACATTAACACTTGCAAGGTATCCTCAATAACTGTTTCTACATCGTTTGTTCCGTCAATGACGACAAAACGATTTTCAAACATTTTCGTCAGTTTCATGTATCCTTCATATACTTTTTCATGGAATGATACTTTTTCAAGATCTAAACGATCTACTTTTCTACCTTCATTCTCAAACACCCGTTTAAGTCCAATTTTAGGCGGTACATCGATAAAAATTGTCAAATCAGGCATTAAATCCCCAATCCCAAATTGATTGATTCTTAATACCTCTTCTATTCCTATGTCTCTCGCATATCCTTGATAAGCTAAAGAGGAGTCCAAAAAGCGATCACATAGAACGATCGCTCCTCGTTTAAGACTAGGTTTGATTATTTCATGAAAATGTTGCGCGCGGGATGCAGCGAATAAAAGCGCCTCCGTATGCATATTCATTTTCGTATTGTTAGGGTCTAGTAAAATATCGCGAATGGATTCAGCTATTTGGCTGCCTCCAGGTTCGCGGGTCAATACTACGTCATATCCTTCTTGTTTTAAATATTCCTTAACTGCGACTATTACTGATGTTTTGCCAGAACCTTCCGGACCTTCGAATGTAATGAATTTTCCAGTCATATCCTACACTCCTTATCATGAAAACATTATCTCATAAAACGAGGAAATTTTAAACAGTATTTCCATTCAAACCATGAATATTTGTGTTATAATGTGCTTAGTAAGCAGTTTTAAAACTTATGTTATTATTCCATTGTGCCACAACATTACATTTTACTATCAATGCGGAAGTGAGGAATAATTGTGAGATTAACTGTCAAGAATCTAACGTTCGGGTATGATTACAGAACCGTACTAAAAGACATCACCTTTAAAATTAATTCAGGTGATTTTCTAGCAATTGTAGGAAATAACGGATCTGGGAAATCAACCTTAGTAAAATGCATCCTTGGGATTAACAAAGTAGCACCGAACCAAATTTATCTTGATGATGTAGACGTGACAACTTTTCAAAACTTTATTAACGTAGGGTATGTTCCTCAACGATTTGAACATTTCAACTATGAATTTCCTATCACTGTAAACGAAATTCTCCACGCCAGCAACGTGCGTAATGCAAAAGAAGAAGAAATTTTAGAACTGCTTGATAAACTTGGTATTCTTGAAATTCAGAATGAGAATATCAATTCTTTATCAGGAGGGCAACTACAAAGAGTTTTTATAGCCCGCTCTCTCCTAAACGACCCTAAAATGTTAATCCTAGACGAACCTACAGTTGGCGTAGATAGAAAAAACATTGAATCTTTTTACAAAACAATCAATGAATTAAACGCCGAAGGAATTACCGTTTTGTTGATTACTCACAATATACACGAATCTAACGCTAACTTTACACACATCCTTTCTATTCACAATGGCGAAGGCGTGTTCCGAGAACTGAAAGGAGGGGAAACATTATGATATTACTAGCAAAAGACCCCTTCATTGTCGCACTCTTTAAATATGACTTTTTGATGTACGCAACACTCGCGGGAATTATCATGGGATTTATTACCCCGATTATCGGTTCATTTGTAATCATCCGTCGCCTGTCCTTTATCGCTGACACCTTAAGTCATTTTAGCTTAGCGGGACTATCCATTGGTTTATTTTTAATAAATACACTCAACCTCATATTTTTAAAAGATCCTCTTTATCTTGCCGTTATTGCATCCGTAATCGGAGCGCTGATTATTGAAATTTTACGCGGCTATTATCAAAACTATAAAGAGATATCCATGCCGATAGTTATGAGCCTAGGAACCGATCTTACTGCGCAATTCATATCACTAGCTGGTGGTTGGAACTCAAGCATTTACAATATCCTCTTTGGTAGTCTATTACCCTGTC
>CAZZJG010000137.1:0-2559 GCA_964654395.1 uncultured Candidatus Izemoplasmatales bacterium | reverse complement strand
ACTTAAACATCACCGAACTAGATGAAAACAAACTTGCCAAGCTAGATGAATTCATTGAGGCCCAAGAAGATGGAGAAGGAAGTTTAATTAATATTCTCCATTATGCGCAACATCTATTTGGCTATTTACCGACTAATCTACAACTTTACATTGCTCGCAAATTAAACATTGGTGCAGCGAAGGTTAATGGTGTTGTAAGTTTTTACTCCTTTTTCTCGCAGGAAAAAACCGGGAAACATGTTATTAGTGTATGTCTTGGTACCGCCTGTTATGTAAAAGGAGCAGAACAGTTATTAAAACAACTTCTTGAAGAACTTGGCGTTGAGAAAAACGAAGTCACTGAAGATGAACTCTTTAGCGTACGCGATGTTCGATGCGTTGGAGCTTGTGGTTTAGCACCTGTAATTACTATCGGTGATAAAGTATATGGAAATGTAAAAAAAGAGGATTTAAAAAAGATTCTTGACGAGTACAGAGGTGATAAAGCATGATTATCACAAATCGGGAAGAATTATTAGCTTTACGTTTAAAACAAAAACCTATCCTAAATGATCAAATTAATAAAACATATTTCTTTGTTGGGATGGGAACATGTGATATAGCTGCTGGAGCAAAAGATACGCTAGAGGAGCTCCAAAAACAAATTAAGTCACTAAATAAAAAAGATTTTGTTGCTTCTAGCGTTGGATGTATTGGTTTTTGTAGTGAAGAACCTACAGTTGAAGTGCGTGTACCAGGTAAAGAACCTATTATTTATCGCAGGGTTACTAAGGATAAAGTAAAAGAATTAATTGAAGCAATTTCAGAAAACAAAAAGCCTGAAACAATTAAACAAATTTCCTCGTTCCATGAAAGCTCTATTCATCTTTCTAATGAAAAAACAATTTTGCTTCACGGTAATAAAAAAACAACAGGAGACGTTCTTTTAAAGGCTTTCCAAAACCATTTAAAAGATCAAAAAACTGACAAGTATAAAGTATACGTCGTTCCTAGTGAAGAAAATGTTGTAAGTGCTACAGTTAAAATTCAACCAGATAATATTGTTTACGAAAATGTTTCAAAAGAAGATGTTAAAGAGATTGTAACAAAGCACCTTATTGGAGGGAAAGTTGTAAAACGTCTTCTTCCTAAAGAAGCCCAAAATAACCCTACTAACTTTTATAAAAAACAACTGCGCATAGCTCTAAGAAACTGTGGATTCATCGACCCAGAAGATATTAAACAATATATTGCATCTCGTGGGTACGAAGCTCTCACTACTTGTTTACTAGACAAAAAACCGGAAGAAGTTGTAGATGTAATTAAAGCTTCTGGTCTACGCGGACGCGGTGGTGGTGGATTCCCTACTGGTCTTAAATGGGAATTTACTGCAAAGGAACAAAGTGACGAAAAATATGTTATTTGTAACGCTGATGAAGGTGACCCAGGTGCATTTATGGACCGCAGTATTTTAGAAGGGGATCCTCATAGCGTTTTGGAAGCAATGGCAATTGCGGGTTACGCAATCGGGGCAAACTATGGCATTATTTACATTAGAGCAGAATACCCTCTCGCAATTGAACGTTTACAAATTGCGATCAAGCAGGCAAGAGAATATGGTTTCCTCGGAAACAACATCTTTGGTACAAAATTCAATTTTGATGTTGAGCTTCGACTCGGTGCAGGAGCATTCGTTTGTGGTGAAGAAACAGCACTGATTAATTCTATTATGGGTGGACGGGGTGAACCGCGTAAGAAACCTCCTTACCCAAGTGTTTCGGGGTTTAGAGGTAAACCTACTATCGTTAATAACGTTGAAACTTTCGCAAATATCGCTCCTATCATTTTAAATGGACCTAAGTGGTTCTCATCTATTGGTACGGAGAAATCCAAAGGTACAAAGGTGTTCGCACTAGCAGGGAAAATCAATAACGTCGGTTTAATCGAAGTTCCTATGGGAACAACCTTGCGTGAAATTATTTATGAAATTGGTGGCGGAATTGTCGGAGGTAAAAAATTCAAAGCTTTACAAACAGGTGGCCCATCTGGTGGTGTAATACCAGCAGATTTCCTTGATACTCCAATTGATTATGAATCATTGAAAGAAATTGGAAGTATGATGTGTAGTGGCGGAATGATTGTCCTTGATGAAGATGATGACATGGTAGAACTAGCGAAATTCTATCTCGATTTCACTCAGGACGAATCATGTGGCAAATGTACACCATGCCGCGTTGGAACAAAACGGATGTATGAAATTCTTGACCGTCTAACCAAAATGGAAGCCGAACCAGAAGATGTAGATATTCTTGAAGTATTAGCTGAAAACATCAAAGTTTCCTCACTTTGCGGTCTTGGTCAAAGTGCACCAAATCCTGTTCTTAGCACTCTTAAATATTTCCGTAACGAATATGATGTATATGCATATAAAATGAAGCGTAAAGCATTCCGCATTGATACTGAAAAGTGCATTGGATGCACGAAATGTGCGCGCGTTTGTCCTGTTGGATGCATCAGCGGAAGTGTAAAACAACCTCACGTAATTGATGAAGAACGATGCATTGCATGTGGCGCATGTTA
>CAZZJG010000136.1:0-2578 GCA_964654395.1 uncultured Candidatus Izemoplasmatales bacterium | reverse complement strand
TATTATAAGCAAGGTTATTGGCTCAAAAGAGGTGGTTATTAAAAGGCCCAACTTTATTAAATTTAGAAATCTATTACTGCAATATGATCATTTAGAAGGAATCACAGACTTTTATACTGGGCAACACCTTGAGTTAGATGAAATATCCCTTGAACATGTTATTCCTTTTCACTTTATTTATTCGGTTGATTTGTGGAATATCGTGATTGTATCAAAAGATACGATAAAAGAAGTAAGGGGAAAAATGCCAACTGAACAGGATATTGTGCGACTTGAAAAACGAAATAAACGTTTACTTGTGGCACTTTCAGGAACAAAACAAAAACCGAAGTTAGATTTACAAAGGGCAGTAAAACAAAACCTTGCAAGAAGGTATTACATAGACCTAAAAAGCTGATGCCACTTGTAAGATGTACTTCTTTTAGGTATAATTAAGTAGGAAGCATGATGGTGAAGGAGAGTTATCATGGAAATCAAACTCAATCGATTTACTACAGTACAAGTTTCAGCGAAAACCAGTTTGTTTCAAACACAAAAAGGGAAAAAGAAAACATTCGTGCAAATACGTAATGATAAGGTTACTGGCGCTAAAATTGTGACAAAAACATGGTTTTCTAAAATCTTGTTTGCACTATTTTTCTTGTTTGCTTTAATTGGTGGATATGCTCATTACATGTATGATACAGTCTATTTAGAATATAATCCTAACCCAGGTTTGATTACAGGTATTATTTTGGTTATTACTTTAATTGGCTTTTTGCTTTCTATTCGTAAAAAGACGGTGCTTGAGATTTTCTTATTAGGCACTACGAGCGGACAATCGCTCAATTTTCCGCTTGACAAAACAACTGATCCTAACAAACTGGCAGATTTAGTAGATATACTTGTAAACTAGAGGCAAAATTTGCCTCTTTTTCATATTGATTTAGGAGTGATTATATGCATAAAACGCCTAAAGAAGAAGTAATTAAATATCTTGGCACAAATGTTGAAAGTGGTTTGTCTTCTGACAAAGTACTTGCTCGCTTAGAGAGTTATGGTGAAAATCGTTTAATTGAAGAAAAGGGTGAAACAATATTTCAGAGAACACTGAAAGAACTTTTTGGATTTCTAAATATACTTTTATTATCAGCCGCTTTTATTAGTATTTTAGTCAGTGGGCACTTTACAGATGGAATATTTATTTTTACGATTGTCATATTAAATACAGCCCTTTCCATTTACCAGGAACAAAGAGCGAAAAATGCGGTGTCAGCACTAAAAGAGATTAGTTCTCTTAAAGCGAAAGTCAAGCGTGATGGAACGATTAAACAAGTTGATAGCATAAATCTTGTCGTTGGCGATATTGTACTTTTAGAAGCTGGAGACGCCGTTCCTGCTGATATTCGTCTAATGGAAACGGTGAATTTAAAAACAGGTGAAAGCGCGCTTACTGGTGAGAGCGTGCCAGTTGAGAAAAATGCAGATGTTTTATTAAAAGAAACCACGCCTTTAGCTGAAAGAGTGAACATGGCATACATGAGCACGATTATTACATACGGCAGAGGAATGGGGGTTGTTGTGGCGACAGGTATGAACACTGAAATAGGTCGCATCGCAACACTTCTTAACCAAGTAGAAGATGAAAGCACACCGCTTCAAGTTAAAATAAAGAAATTAGGGAAACTGCTTGGAACAATCAGCGTTGTCATTGTGGCATTAATTTTTTTAGTTGGAATTCTTTATGATTATTTAGGTATTACTGATTTTTTGATTGTTGATTTGTTTCTTGTCAGCGTTTCACTGGCAGTAGCGGCTATTCCAGAGGGTTTGCCTACTGTTATTACTCTTGTTTTATCACTTGGCATGAAGAAAATGGCTCGAAAAAAAGCAATTGTTAAAAGCCTTTCTGCGGTTGAAACTCTCGGTTCTACTACTGTCATCGCTTCGGATAAAACTGGTACGCTTACGCAAAACAAGATGGTTGTAACACGTGTTTTTGACAACGATAAATTGTATGAAGTTACAGGCAAAGGATACGAGCTTAAAGGTGAAATTAAAGGACAAAATGCAGAAATTAAACAAATAGCTCATATCAGTCTTTTATGTAACGATGCACGATTGGATCAAGATAATATGATTGGTGATCCTACAGAGCTTGCGTTGATTCCATTTGCTTTTAAAGCTGGTTTAGTGCAGGAAAAGTTGCGAGAAAGTTATCCTAGAATTGATGAATTTCCCTTTGATAGCGATCGAAAACGCATGAGCACAATACATAGAGTGAATGGTGATTTGTGTCTTTATACCAAAGGAGCGCCAGAGAAAGTGCTTCAGGTTTGCACTTTGTATGTAAAGGATGGCATCTTACATGAGATAGATGATAATTTCCAACAAGTTGTTAGGCTAGCTAACGAGGGAATGGCGCGAAATGCAATGCGAGTTCTTGCGTTTGCGTATAAAAAAGCAGAAAAAGACATTCCGGCAGAAAAACAAGAACACGACTTAATCTTTGCGGGGATGGTCGGTATTATTGACCCTCCTAGAGAAGAAGTAAAAGATGCGATTTCTCTTTGTCAACAAGCTGGTATTCGCGTTGTTA
>CAZZJG010000135.1:0-2607 GCA_964654395.1 uncultured Candidatus Izemoplasmatales bacterium | reverse complement strand
ATAATTGAAAAAGCACGTTCGATGATAAAACAATATGAAATTTACACTAGAAAAAAGGTGATTTAATGGCCCCCAAAATAATCAATTCTCTCGATGAATTATACCAAATCATTCCTATTTCCAAATATCCTAATATCTCATTTCATCATCATCTGCGAAACGGGGACTATGTTATGAATATGGTGCTAGATCACTATATTAAACATAAAGTCAAAAGACTTCATCTATATCCCAGTTCTATTTTCCCAGTTCATACTAAACTTCTTAAATTATTACATAATGGGCAAGTAGAATCTATTACTACCAATTATATGAATGGACCGGTTGCGCAATATTTATCACAACACCCAATTCATGGTGGCATTCGTATGCAAACACATGGGGGAAGAGCGCGAAATATTCTTGATGGGACAAGTCATATTGATATTGCTTATATCGCAGCGCCTTTTGTCGATATGCTAGGCAATGCGACTGGTTATCTAGGAAAAAGTAAATTTGGAAGCATTGGGTATGCTATCCCTGATAGTGAGCAGGCAGATATTACTGTGTTAATTACAGATGACCTTACAAAAAACGAAATTGCAAATCCTGAGATATTAGGAAAAAATGTTGATTATATCGTTTTAGTTGATCAAATTGGCGATCCCAATGGCATTGTCAGTGGCACTACCAATATCACAACGCACCCTATCCATGTGAAAATCGCACGCGATACTGTCAAATTAATGAACGAACTAGGTTTAATATCACAAGGGTTCACTTTTCAAAGCGGCGCTGGTGGAACTAGTTTACGCGTCACTAAGGAACTTGGTGAAATCATGCGACAAAGACAGATTCACGCATCCTTTTTCAGTGGTGGGATTACAGAACACCATGTCGCGTTATTAGAAGAAGGATTGGTAGAGTATTTGTACGATGTACAATGTTTTGACAAAGTAGCAATACAGTCCATTGCTCGTAATCAAAAACATATACCAATCAGTGCAAATTTGTATGCCAATCCTGTTAATAAACAACGTATAATCAAAGATTTAGACGTTGTAATTTTAGGTGCCACAGAAATTGATCTTAATTTTAATGTCAATGTCACCACAGATTCACACGGTAAAATCATTGGTGGTAGTGGAGGACACAGCGATACTGCGAGTGAAGCAAAAGTTTCTATCATAGTGGCACCTCTATTACGTGGAAGATTACCTTTAATTAAGCAAAACGTCACAACAATAACCACGCTCGGTAAAAACATTGATGCATTAGTGACAGAGCGAGGCATCGCAATCAACCCTAGTCGGACAGATTTACTAACGAAACTAAAGCATTCAAAATTACCATTGAAGCCAATTGATGAACTATTAAATATTGCTCATAAAATGACGGGTATTCCCAAACCTATTCCTCGCCAAGATACTGTCATTGGCGTAATTGAAGATCGAACACAAACGATTATTGACACCTTGAAATTAGTTGTCAACTGACTTCTTGTCAAACAAAAATTGGGGTGTATAATGAATATGGTAGTAAGTGAGGTGATTGTATGATAACATTTAAGGAAGTCGTTCTAGAAAAAGAACGGGAAACTCAAATTTCTTTTTTGAAGCAACACCACCTTGATTATGAATTTGATATTGATTATTCAGTGCTAGTTTATGATGATAATCAACTAGTCGGAACAGGGTCGCTAGCTAAAAACATTATGAAGTGTTTATTAGTAGATCCCAATTATCAAGGTCAGAATCTGTTAACACAAATATATAGACATCTTGTTCAAAAACTTGCCGAACGCGGTATTAATCACTATTTTGTCTATACACTACCACATAACGAAATTATCTTTCAATCCCTCGGCATGACAACAGTTGTAAAAACTATGAATAGCGTTCTTATAGAAGGCGGAGCGCATATATTAGATATATTAAAACAACTTAAAGAACAGTACAATGTATCCGATAAACCAAAAGCCTGCGTTATTATTAATGCTAATCCAATGACACTTGGCCACCTGCATCTCATTGAAAATGCAGCATCAAAGAATGAAGAACTGATTGTGTTTGTCGTCAGTGAAGATTTGTCTAGTTTTCCTTTTGCAGCGCGTTTTTCTATCATTAAAAAAGCAACTGCGCATCTAGCAAACGTCAATGTGCTCCCAACACTATCTTATTTAGTAAGCCGCATAACATTCCCTTCTTATTTTTTAAAAGAAGAACAATTAATAAAAGATGAACAAACGCTTATAGATGTTTTGGTTTATAAAAAGTATTTTGTACCTTTATTCAATATTAAAAAAAGATATGTTGGCGAAGAGCCTTATTCTTTCACCACTGCCAAATACAACAAAGTTTTGAAAGATCATTTAGGTAATCACTTAGAAATTATTCCGAGGAAGGAAAAAGGCGGACTTCCTATCAGCGCTTCTACCGTACGCAAACTAATTAAAGCTGGAAAAATGGAAAAAGTGAAAGAGCTAGTTCCACAAGCTACATACGATTTCTTAACAAGTGCGCAGGGCGAAGAAATTGTATAAAACATTCAAATCCGCCCATTAACGAGGCACTTATGGATAAGGTTTTACAGGCGAGGGAGGATCGAGCTAGGTATATTGAGCAATTG
>CAZZJG010000134.1:0-2633 GCA_964654395.1 uncultured Candidatus Izemoplasmatales bacterium | reverse complement strand
ATCATACATTGGTTGTGCCATAACAATGCGCTTATCCAAATCTAAAATAGGCGTTTCTTACTGTCGGACTTACTCTATTTTTTTGTTTACACCTACTTGGTTAAGTGATTCATCATATAGTTTTTCTACTTTTTCATAGTGTTCATCACCAGCATAGATGAAAACTTCCTCATCGTTTGTTACAACAGATGCGCTTTCAATGATTCCCTCAATAATAGTTTCAAACTCCGTTTCACTAGATACTTCCGTTATATAATACCCCATTTTGCCATTATAAATACCTTTTACTGATAAAGTAACGGTATCAGCGACACTAAACTTCTCTAATTTACCTTTCAAAAATTCCATTTCCAATTCGTTTGATTGAACTTCATGAACTTGTATTTCATTAATGCCTTTTTCTTTTGCGATTTGAAATAATAAATTTAGGTTCATCTCAAAATACCTCCCCTTCCACCTACGGTAATTTCCGAAATCCGGATTGTTGGTTGTCCAACATCGGTTGGTATACTTCCTGACTCACTTCCACACATTCCTTGTTCTCTTTTAAGATTGTTTCCAACCATGTCAACTTTCAACAGTGCTTCACGTCCCGTGCCTACAAGCGAGGCGCCCTTAACAGGTTCAGCAATTTTACCATCGCGAATCATATATGCTTCACTCACTGCAAAATTGAAATCACCAGTAGCAGGGTTTACACTTCCACCACCCATTTTTTTAGCATACAAGCCAAATGAAGTTGCTTTAATGATTTCTTCAAATGTGGATTCACCATTTTCGATAAAGGTATTTGTCATTCTAGATGTTGGAGCAAAACGATAAGATTCTCTTCTTCCTGAATTTGTGCACTCATCTCCCATACGAATAGCGTTTAAGTAATCAATCATGTAACTTGTTAGAACGCCATTTTTAATCAGTTGACGTCTTTTTTGTGGATTCCCTTCATCATCAAAGGTTGCGCTTCCCCATGCATGGGGAATCGTCCCATCATCAACAGCTGAGATGAGTGGATTAGCGATGACTTCGCCTTTTTTCCCCGTGAATACACTTGCACCTATGGCAACACTTGTGGCTTCTAAGCTGTGTCCAACTGCTTCGTGGAATATTACCCCGCCAAATCCATTGTCAATTACAACAGGCATTTTCCCACTCGGACACTCATCAGCACGCAGCATTGTGACCGCAATTCGAGCAGCTTCTGTAGCCGCTTCTTCAACATTAATGACATCGGTATAAAACTCAAAGCCATATGATCCTCCAGGTCCATTGAACCCAGGTTGCTTACTTTTTCCGTCACTCGCAATTGCTGTAATAGCTATTCTTGTGCGCGTGCGGGTATCTTTAACATACGTACCTTTACTATTTGCAATCCAAACATACTGGTTGTAATCAACATAACCACATTGAACTTGTTGAATAGCATCATCATATTCTCTAGCTGCTTTATCAGCTCGATACAAAAGTTCTGTTTTCTTATCTAGTGAAACAGTCTGTGGATCAATTTTAGCTTGGTGTTTATCCCCAACTTTCATAGGTTCAAGCTGAATTGTCTTAATACTACTTTCACCTGGAAACGATTTCGCTAAGTCGGACGCAAGTTTAAGTAATGAGTCTTTGTCTAATTTATTTGTATAACCATAAACTCTGTTATGCCCTTTAGCTACGCGAATACCTGCCCCATTAGAATGTTTGTTTTTGACTTCTTGGACTTTGCTGGATAAAAGGTTAATACTTGTATCATACCTATCTTCTATAAAGATTTCCGCAAAGTCTGCGCTCCCTGAAAGGGCGGCCTCTAATACTTCTATGATGGTACTTTTATCAATCATTTGTACCCCTCCTTTGTAAATACCATTATACCACTTAAAAGAATGTTCCTAATTAAATTTCATAAAAAAACTCAAGAACCTTTTCGATTCTTGAGTGCTGCTTTAATAAACTCACGAAATAATGGATGGGGACGTTGTGGTCTGCTTAAAAACTCAGGATGAAACTGACTTGCGATAAAAAATGGGTGATTAGGTAGTTCTATAATCTCCGCTAACCCTGTTTCGGGGTTAATCCCAGAAAAGACCATACCGCATTTTTCCAATTTTTCTTTAAATATGTTGTTAAATTCATAACGATGGCGATGCCTTTCTTGAATCATTTTTTTTCTGTATACCTGATGTGCTAAAGTTCCTTCCTTAATAGCACAATTGTAAAGACCCAGACGTAACGTACCTCCTAAATTAATCCCTTCATATTGTTCAGGCAAGTAGTCAATAATAGGAAATTTCGTGTTTGGGTCCATTTCGGTGGAATGAGCTCCTTGCATATGACATACATTTCTAGCGAATTCGATTGTTGCAGTTTGCATGCCAAGACATAGTCCTAAGTAAGGAACACCGTTTTCTCGTGCATATTGAATAGCACGGATTTTCCCCTCAATAGCTCGTGGACCGAATCCTCCAGGTACTAAAATGCCATCAGTGTTTTTTAAATGCTTTTCAACATTACCTTCGACAAGTTCAGAAGCATTTATCCATTGAATGTTTACCTTCGAGTGATTTGCGAAACCTCCGTGTTTTAACGCTTCTGATACACTTAAATATGCATCCTTTAAAGAGATATATTTCCCAACAAGTGCTATA
>CAZZJG010000133.1:0-2657 GCA_964654395.1 uncultured Candidatus Izemoplasmatales bacterium | reverse complement strand
TGTTGTCATTACTATATACTTCTTTAAAAAATCTATAAGCTCTATTGGAACAGAAAGTGTTGTATACTCCCTTTTTCCTTCCATATAGCTCTACATGTATATATTATTTAATTAAAAATGTTTCTATTTCTACAAGAAAATATGGTAAAGAAAAAGTAAATGAGATAATAGACATAATTTCGGATGAAGAGCCATATTTAATTGAGGATATTAAGGGTTATATTAATAATGCAAAGAATTAAATTTTTCTTAACCGCAATTATTAGTTTTGGGGCTGGAATAGTCATAACTATTTTCCTAAAAAAATGGAGTGCGTTATACATCTCAAATGAAGTAAGCATAAAGTTAAACCCTTTTGAAATAATTTCGATAGGTGTAACCGTGTTACTTGCCATTTATATTACACGTAAATTATCTAAAGATAATGATATAGATAAAAGTCAAAAGGAATTATTGATTAGTTATTTTGATGATTTTAAAAATGAGGCATCGATTAAGGTTTCAAATATTCTTAAAAAAAACGCATTTAATAAAACAGAAACCAAATCAGCTTTAAAGATATTGAGAAAAAGGCTAAAATCAATTATTGAATTAGCGGATGATTATTCTTTTATCGAGAAAAACTCTGATTTAACAAAAAAAACAAAAGAAAAATTAACAGACATTTGGGAAATTTTGACCGATACGCCAAAAAGAGGAGCAGACCAAACTCTTATTGAAGAAAAAAAACAGGCTGTAGAAAAAAATATGATTGAAATTTATGAATTAATTTTCAAAATTACTTTTGAAATCAATAAAAAATAAAAAAATATTACAAGATTAAGGTATAGTAAACAAATTAAACAAAATTAAAGTGTATCTATGCTATGAAATAAAAAAATGGATAACATAACAATTGCGTGCACCCGACCGCCAACCCGCTGCGCTTCGCTTGCGGGTGGCGGCGGGTGACGCCAAACGTTCGCTGTAGCAAATACGAAATTGGAATAACGCCATCATGTCGAGAGATTGGGAAGCGCAATTTAGGCAATGGGCTAAGCCACCAGGAAAAACTGAGCAAGATCGGTGTGATAATGCTGTGTCAGCAATCCGTAATGCAATTAAAGCAAGCGACAAGCTCCGTACCCGTACAATCTCTATATTTACTCAAGGCTCTTATCGAAACAATACGAATGTTCGGAAAGACAGCGACGTTGACATTGGAATCCTGTGCACAGACACATTTTTTTACGACCCACTTCCCGAAGGGTGGACACAAGAAAAGCTTGGCTTTTCTGACGCCACTTACCACTACGATCAGTTTAAGGACGAAATTGAAGAGGCCCTTGTCAATTACTTCGGGCGATTAGCGGTACACAGAGGAAACAAGGCTTTTGATGTCCACGAAACGAGCTACCATGTTGAAGCGGATGTGGCAGCCTTCTTCGAACATCGCCGTTATCAATCGGACGGCACCTACCTTAAAGGAGTAGAGCTAAGGACAGACAAGGAAAATCACCGTATCATCAATTGGCCGGAACAACACTACCAGAATGGCGTCAACAAAAACAATGCCACTGGACGACGATTCAAGGCTATTGTTCGTGTGCTCAAAGCCCTTTCAAATGAAATGGTCGAAAATGGCATCCAAGCTGGAAACATCCCTGGTTTTCTCATAGAGTGTCTTGTTTGGAATGTCCCCAATGACCATTTCCAACACTATACGTATACTGATGACGTAAAAGCGGCTCTTATTTTCCTCTTCAATCATACACAAACTGACGAACTCTGCAGAGAGTGGGGCGAAGTTAGCGAACTCAAGTATCTTTTTCGTCCGAGCCAAAAATGGACGCGTGAACAAGCGAATGCATTCACAGTTGCTGCATGGAACTACATTGGATGGGGTTAATGGTGAAGAATATAAACCTCAAACCATTTCTGTTTATTCTACTGGTGTTTTCAGGCTTAGTCTGGTTTGGTCTTGCATCTGCCAGTGGCCTGAATATGCAGCATTTCGTTGATTTTATGCGTCCCTTGCCAAAGGTTGTAACCGCAGATTTGCTGCTTGTTGGTATCTTCATGAAATGGCTGTGGCGCTGGAAAATATTTCAGCATTGGCTTGTGCCGTTTCCAGACCTAAATGGAACGTGGAAAGGGAATATTCAAACAAACTGGAGAGACTCTGAAGGGAGAATGCCGGGATCAATTCCTGCCATTCTGACAATCAAGCAAACTTTTGGGCGTTTGAGTTGTGTCATGCGCACCCATGAGATGGAGAGCCATAGTTATCTTGAAGGTTTTCACATAGATAACGATGCTCAAATACGTCGGCTATGCTATTCGTATACTAGCAAGCCCAAGACTTCACTCAGAAGTCGTAGTACACCGCATGATGGTACCATGCTTTTCAATATTATCGGAGATCCTGTAAGAAAGCTAGAAGGTGAGTACTGGACTCAGAGGCAGACAACTGGATCGGTAATAATGACCTTCTATACCAAGGAATTTTTGGATGAGTTGCCAGAAGATTTACCCACTCATCCTATGATGGTTGATAAAGGGTAGAGATTACCTGACAGCCAAAATGAATAAAAATAGCAGCGAACAAATAAAGGATTAGTAACCGTGCCGAGGCACGAGGCGCGGTACTAATCCATGGTTCAAGAAGCCGCGGCTCT
>CAZZJG010000132.1:0-2711 GCA_964654395.1 uncultured Candidatus Izemoplasmatales bacterium | reverse complement strand
AACAAGTAGATTTGCAGTCCCGAGATCAACACCCACCTTAATGTATCGTTCTTTATTTTTAGCCATGTTTTCACCTCACAGTTTTAAAGGGTTAACGAGATAATTTCCATCATTTTTTAAAAGATATTTTGTACCTTCAGCGACGCATGTTAGTGGATTGTCAACTACTCGCACGGGAACATTGATGCGTTTTTGAATAAATTCTTCTGCGCCTTTGATTAAAGCACCACCACCTGTTAAAAGGATTCCTCTTTCATATATATCTGCGCTTAGTTCTGGGGGTGTGTCTTTTAACACTGCTGTGATTAATTTTACTATTTCCTCATATACAGGCTTTACAACCTCGTTAACGTCTTTTGTTGATACAGTAACCCATTTAGGAATGCCTTTTACAATGTCTCTCCCGGCTATTTTTAATGTTTTTTCTTGGGCGTTTTCTCTTAGGTCCGCTAGTTCAATTTTAGCTTTTTCACTAGTGAGTTCTCCAATTTCTACTCTATGAAGTTGTTTGATTTTTTTCGCTAATTCTTCATCGATGAAATTACCCGCTAATCGAATAGTTCTTGATAGCACAATATCACCAAATGAGATAACACCAACATCTGTAGTTCCACCACCAATGTCACAAATGAGTACGCCTCTTGATTGGAAAATATCAATATTAGCCCCAAGTGCACCTGCCTTGATTTCTTCATCGATTAGTACTTTGCCCATTCCCATATCTTTTGCCAATTGTGACATAATGTCTCTTTCAATTGGTGTGACTTCACTTGGGCAACACATTACACAAGCAGAATTAGTAAACTCTTTTTCTGTCAAGTTTTCGACTTGATATAACACATATTGTAATAGTGCTTTCGCTGCCCTCATATCACTAATTACGCCATCTTTTAGTGGTTTAATCACATGAATTTTCTGATGTACCTTCCCAAGCATTTTATGAGCATCTTTCCCAGCGGCGACAATTGTGCCACTTTCTCGGTCAAAAGCGATAACACTTGGCTCATTAAATATAATTCCTTTTTGTTCTAAGTAAACAAGTAAATTGGTGGTGCCAAGGTCAATTCCAAGTCCTAACTTTTCGCCCATGTAGCATTCTCCTTCCATTCGCCATAATAATGTTTTTTGGTCATTTTCAGAAGTGTTTTAGTTCCTGAAACAACATCTGTCAAAGGTGTGGATGACACATGAACATCAACACCTGTAGTTTCTTCAATATATTGTTTTATCCCTTTTATTAAAGCCCCGCCTCCAGTTACGTGGATACCATTATCAACTAAATCTCCCGCAAGTTCTGGGGGGGTTTGTTCTAATGTAGCAATCAAAGATGCTTTAATTGTTTCAAACGCTTCAACCATAATCGCACGTACTTCATCTGCGCGAAGCACTACTTTTTTGGGTAATCCAGTAACTAAATCTCTTCCCATGACAGAAAATGTTAAAATATCACCACTTTCGTCTGTTGGGTAATCTCCGGTCAATGAGGCTAGCGCAATTTTAGCACGTTCGGCTGTTTGTGGACCTATTTCTAATTGATGGAACTCTTTTACATGAGTTTGTATCATTTTATCAAAGTAATCACCCGCAATTTTGATGCTTTTACTTAAAACTACATCTCCCAAGGATAAAATGCCAAAATCAGTTGTTCCACCACCTAGGTCCATGATAAGTTGCCCGCTTGGTGTAAAAATGTTAATTCCACATCCGATAGCAGCAGCTTTAATTTCCTCTTCTGTTCTGACATTAGCGATTGCAAGTTCTGCCCCTAACTTGAGCATCGCATCTTTTTCTGTTTCAGTTATTTCTGATGGAACGCACAGTAATAATTGTAAAATACTTTTTGTTCCGTTGGGAAATAACTGATTAAATGTGTGAAATAAAATCTGTTTAATCATCTTGATGTCACTAATTACTCCCCCTTGTAAGGGTTTCACGACTTCCACTTTTTCGTGAACTTTACCAATTAGTTCAGCGGCTTCATGTCCAACACCTACGATTTCTCCTGTGTTTTTGTCGACTGCGATGTAAGAAGGTTCGTTGTACACTGTGCCGCGCCCTTCAACATAGATGAGAAGGTTTGAGGTCCCTAGATCGACACCTACATTGAATCCTGCACCCTGCATGTCATTCATTTTATTTCCTCCTTTGATTGATATTGTATAAGGTAAATAAAAAGCCCCTCTTTCGAAGAGCAATTTCACAATATCCACCAATGGGAAAAACGGTTAACGGGACATAATCAACCGTTCTCGCAATGGGATAAATATTGCGGCCCGGCCAGCATAGGCATTGCCCTTAGCTCCGTGGCTTTGCGTCACTGAATTTCTTCAGTTTTGCCCTTTGAATATTTATCTTATACACCATAATTATATACTTAACCTATAAAATGTAAAGGGTCAAATGTGACCTACTTTTCAAATAATTGATTACACCAATTTAAAATGAAGGTCATAGTTTCTTCTTTGTTTATTTCATTTAGTATTTCATGACGAGCTTCTGGGAATAGCTGGAGTGTCAAGTTCGTCAGTCCATGGCCTCTATAAAGATCCATTGTCTTTTTCACACCCTCACCAAATTCTCCTACTGGGTCATTTTGACCTGAAATGAACAGTATTGGGCGATCTTTTGTTTGTTTAATTACATTTGATTTATTACAATCAACTATTCCTTTGAAAAACTCTTTGTAAAATTGCGGTGTGTATGAATACCCA
>CAZZJG010000131.1:0-2725 GCA_964654395.1 uncultured Candidatus Izemoplasmatales bacterium | reverse complement strand
TCGTGTACCCAATCGCCACAAGAGCATAGATACTACCTGTATTTAGACCATTAATAAGCTGATTGAGAAATAACTCCATGTTTATTTGCACCTCTTTTAAAATGATGATAGGGAAGATGTCCATCTTCCCTATCTAATCTCTTCCTTTCGCAGATTAATCTGCGTCTACTTTGGCTTCAACGACGTGCTGGCCGTCAACAATTTTGACAATGGTAATTGATTTGATGGGATCGCCGTTTTCATCAAAACGAATCGCACCCGTCACAGCATTACTATATTCTAAACCTTGTAAGGCAGAAACAACGGCCTCACTATCGGTTGAGCCACTATTTTCAAAAGCAGCTGCCATAGCATAAACTGCATCATAAGTAAGTGCCGCAAGCGCATTAGGAGCTTCACCATAAGCTGCTTCATAATTTGTTACGAAATCTTGTACAACTTGCGCAGGATCCGTTTTAGCGTAGTGATTGACAAAATAATAATCTTCTGCGACATCAGCATAATCAGCTTCAATGCCATCCCATCCGTCCCCACCGATAAATGGCATTTCTAAACCAAGATTATGCGCTTGCGTTAAAGCTTTACCAACTTCCGCTACATAAGCAGGTAAGAACACAGCATCAAAAGCACCATTTGTAGCGTCACCAGTTTTAATGTTTGTTAGAATAGCGCTATAGTCATCATCGTCTGCGCCAAATTCAAATGCTGAATATGAAAGTCCTCGCGCATCAAACTCATCCATAAAAGCTTGTGCTAAGCCTTCACTATATGCGTCATCTCTGTTGTACATAACAGCTACATTCTGTGCCCCTAGCGTATCAGAGGCAAATACCGCAGCTACGCTTCCTTGATAACTATCAGTATAACAAGCCCTAAAAACATTCTCTGCATCAACCGTTACATCAGGATTTGTCGCAGTTGGAGTTAATACTGGCATTCCATCATATACAGCTAACTCTTTAATTGCCAGCGTAACACCACTAAACGTCCCACCAATCAGGGCATCTATTTCATCTTGATCACGCAAACGATTATAGGCATTAACCCCTTCAGTTGCGTCGCCTTTACTATCATAGGCAATAATCTTTAAGGTTTTTCCAAGCACACCACCAGTTTCATTAATCTCTTTGGCTGCAAGCTCTGCTCCATTTTTAACCGCCACACCATAAAGCGAGTAATCCCCTGTTAAAGGACCAATCACACCAAACTTAATCGAATCTTCATCAGTCCCACACGCACTTAAAGTAAAAACAAACACAAACAAAACAATGGCACCCAACAGTTTCTTCATTTCTTCTCTCCTCTATATACCTATTTTGCATTCAATCATACTACACTCAAATCGCTCTGACAATCCCTTAAAACAAAAAGAAAACGCATACATCGCATGAAAAGGTTTTCAAATGTGAAAAACGACACAAAATTCACGAAAACAACACTAAAAAACCGGAACTTTTAGTTCCGGTCAAAATTAAAAATTAATTATTTGATAGGATAAGCACTTACAAATGCAGATATATCAACGTCTTTGTCGTAATCTACCCCACCAACATCAAACCCATTAATTTGATAAAACTCTTTTAAGAACATCTTAGCTCCGTTTAATGTAAATAGCTTCTCACTGCTATATTCTTTCATCAAAACTTCCGTTTCTTCTTGAATAATATCTTCCATTTCTTGTTTATCTAGCCTAAGTCTTCCTGCATCATCAATTACTCTACTTTCGCCATATACCATATCTTTAAATAAACGATATTTATGTTTAGTAATACTTTCATGGACACCGCGTTTTGTCATAACTTCATTAAGGCATGATACATATATAGGCATTTGTGGAATAAATACACTAGCTTTAGACACAACGGCTTTAGAAGAAGAAATCAAAGCTTCCCCGTTAATACTACTTAACTCATTATTCATATCAAAAGCTGTTTTTTCCAAGTGTTCTTTCGCTTTTCCCATCGTTCCATCACGATAAATCTTTGACGTTGTTTTAGTACCTATGTAAGTAAAAGAAATAGTTTTAAAACCTTCAGCAAGTAAACCTTCTTGTCTTAATGCATTAAACCAGTTTTGCCAGTCTTCTCCACCCATGACATATACAGTATCGCGTATTTCTTCTTCAGTAGCTGGTTCAATCGTGATAGGTACAAACATTTTTGAAGCAATATCCAACGTATACCCATTAGTACTAGAGCCAATTGGGTTAATAAATGAACGAATAGTCTCCTCAGTTTTTTCATTCTTTCTTGCGCCCGCTGCCAAAGAGTAAACCAAAAGATCAATCTTACCAATGTCTTCTTTAATATAATCAATAACTTTTTGTTTCATCTCACTGCTAAAAGCATCACCCAAAAAGTCCTTATGCACAGTATCTAATTTTTGGGCGAAATGCTGAAAGAAAGCATTATTCCAATACCCAGCACTCCCCGTTCTTTTTCCCCTAGGTTGCGATTCAAAAGACACATTTACCGTATTAGAAAAAGAACCAAACGCAAGACTTATTCGTGAAGCAAGTCCATAACCACTAGACCCGCCAATAATCAATACATTTTTTGGTCCATCAAACTTACCTAATTTTTCTACTTCATTGATTTGTTTTTGAATCTGCATTTTAATACCTTCAGGATGAGCATTAGTAAAGAAATTGTTACGTATAGAAGGCGTAATCAGCATAACATCACCTTTTCATTTGAATTTCAAAACACTTTGCATTTATCTTACC
>CAZZJG010000130.1:0-2728 GCA_964654395.1 uncultured Candidatus Izemoplasmatales bacterium | reverse complement strand
CCAACTCTTAAAATACGTTTCACTTCTTCAAAGGTTGTATGCCCTTCTTCAAACACGTCATGAAGATCTTGTAAAGTAACATCTTCACACCGACAAATAATAATATCTTGTTTGTTCATGATAACCACCGAACTGTGATAAAATCATCAATTAATTTTTTATCTACTTTTACTTTTAATAAAGTTGTTTTGTCTTGTTTAGGCGAATCGCTTACTTTGAGAATTTCACATTTTCCGATAACTTCGCCACTTCTATTTACCGCTGCCATAATATCACCTTTTTCGGGCTTAGGTAAAAGTTCAAAAGGAATTTGAAACACTAGATAATCTTCTAATACCTCTAGGGTGTGAATCGCAAGACCAGGGCAACTATATACACAAATGCCACAACCAGTACATTTATCAAAATCTACTTTTGGCGGTGTATTAATATCTTCTCCTATCGTAATAGCGCCGAAAGGACATGATGTCTCACAAGGGTTACACGGAATTGCCTCAAAACATTCCGTAATGGCTTTTGCTTTAATCAACTGGTTTTCACTTGGTCTTTTTGACTTTATTTGGTTTAAAGTTGGAATACCTGTTTGATTAAGCACTATTTCCACCCCTTAGTTCCATTAGACCAAGTCTAGTTTTTTCACCAAATGGTCCACTTCTAAGATTATCAAGTTGCTTATGCAAATCTTCTTTTCTTTCTCGTAACCACGAAGGTTTATAACCAAGCTTACTAGCAATCATTAAGCCAACGTATTGCCCTTCAACGATTGCACTAGATGCTTCCTCTACACCACAAGCATCTCCTGCGATATAAACACCTTCTACGCTTGTTTCATGTTCAGCACTAATAATTGGCACAAAACCACCTAGTTTTCCAACATACTTCATTTTCGCTCCAACCATAGATGCTAGTTGCGACAAAGGACTAAGTCCAACAGAAATACAAAGCGCATCACATTGTATTAACTCTTCTGTTCCTTCAATTATTTGGAAAGCGTCATCTACAGAAACAATTTCTACCGCTTCTAAATGACTTGTGCCTATAGCTTTTTTTACTGTACTTTTGGTTTTAATAGGTACTCCTAACCTTCTTAATTTTGAAGCATGAACCTTGTATCCACCAATATTACTTGATGCTTCTACCACCATCTTAACGTTAACACCAGCTTGTATAAGCTGATAACTAACAATAAGTCCAATATTACCACTACCGATCATCACAACGTCACTACCAGGTAATACACCGTGTACATTCATCAGCGTTTGCACAGCACCAGCACCGTATATTCCTGGTAAATCATTGTTTTCAAAGGCAAGAAATTTTTCACTTGCGCCCGTCGCAATAAGAATTGTATTGGCTTTAATCTTTTCATAAGAATTGCCACTCAACAAAGTAACAACTTTATCAGGATAAATACCAACTACTGTAGTGTTCGTACGCACCTCAATTAAATCAGTATGCTCTAACACATCATCTACGAGTTTGTTTGCGATTTGGAAACCCCTTGTTTTCGCAAATTGTTTTTCGCTACCAAAAAACATATGCGTCTGTTTTATAAGTTGTCCACCTAGTTTATAATCTCTTTCAATAATTACAGAATGCACACCGCACATTGCGGCTTCCTTAGCCGCAGAAAGACCAGCAGGACCTCCTCCAATGATAACTAAATCAATTGTGTTCATTGAGTTTTCCCTTTCATACCTGCGTCCTTTCATCCGTTCCTTCTTCAAGCAATGTAATGCATGTTCTTACATTAGCTTTACCGTTCACCACCATATTACAAGAAGCACAGTTGCCAATCGCACAATAAAAACCTCGTGGGCGGTGATGTTTTTGACTGTGGCTTAATGTTTTGATACCTAGATTATGAAGCGCCGATGCAATTGTATCTCCTTTAAGCCCCCAAGCAGGTTTACCATTAAATGTAAAATGCAACACTTCACGTTGGGGAAAGGATAGTATTGGATGTGATTCAATTCTCAAGACAATCTCTCCTCTCTGCATACTATTTTATCATATAAAGCGCTTACATCAAGACCTTTCAAAAAACGCCAAGATTTTTGACGCTTTTTCTTAATCGATACCAAATATTGTATGTTGATTATGATAAAACTACCTTATCTCTTAAGAACAATCTTACCATCAATTATGACAAATGATGGTCTTGTCATAATGTCAAAAAGTGGTCCATCCCAAATAACAATGTCAGCGTCTTTTCCAACCTCTAAAGAACCCACGCGATCATCAATGCCATTTAAACGCGCTGCGTCAATTGTGAGCGCTCTTAAAGCTCTTTCTTCACTCAGCCCTTCTTTTACAAACAAAGCCGCTTGTACAAGCGTTGTATCAAGAGTAATAACTGGGTGATCAGTCATAATCGCAAAATCTATATTATTATCTTCGAGTACCTTAGCGCTGGCAAAAGACTTATTTACCAGTTCATACTTGCTCGCCATTCCAAGCGTTGGGCCAATAATAAGTTTGGCATTTTCTTCTTTAATTTTATCCGCAATCAAATAAGCTTCAGTAGCGTGGTCTATTGTGTAATTTAATTTAAATTCTTTGGCGATACGAATCGCTGTCATAATATCGTCTGCACGGTGTGCATGTATTTTTACTGGCATACCCTCAAACACGCGCATTAAAGGGTGTAATTTCATATCAAATGGTGGTTTTGTAGCGTCTGATTTACCTTGTTCATGCTCTTTTAGCTTTTCATGATTTTCTTTGG
>CAZZJG010000129.1:0-2757 GCA_964654395.1 uncultured Candidatus Izemoplasmatales bacterium | reverse complement strand
ATCCATATTCATCACCTAACTTAATATTATCATTTTTATAAACAAAACAAAAACGAAACACAAATCATATTACAATGTTTCGTTTTGTTTTTCAATAAAATTTCTTCTTTTTTTTCTCAATTTAAAGAATACTTTTCATTAAGTTTTTGTTTCACAATTTCAGGAACAAATGCATCAAGTTCACCTTTAAATCGTGCAATCTCTTTCACGTTATTACTGGAAAGGAAGGAAAAACGACTATCAGTCATGAAAAATACGCTATCAATCTCATGGTCCAATACACGATTTGCAGTTGTCATTTGGAATTCATATTCAAAATCAGTTACAGCTCGTAACCCGCGCACAATGTGAGTTGCCCCTAGTTCACGTGCTTTATTTACTGTTAAATCTTCGTTGATAACAACCTTAATTCGATCTTTTTCATCTAAAAGTGCCTGTTCCACTAGCCACTTTCTCTCTTGTGCTGTAAATAGCGTTTTCTTTGATGGATTTACGCTAATCATGATAATGAGATGATCAAATAACTTTAGTGCACGCTTTGCGATGTCAATATGCCCAAATGTAATTGGGTCAAAACTACCAGGATAAACTGCTACTTTACTCATAATATTGTCTCCATTTCCAATAGGATACACCTGTAATACCCATCACTTTGTTCTTGTATTCATCTAAACCACATTCTCTCCAAATCGGTGGTTTAGAAGAGTGATAAAGTGTTACAATGATGCCATTTTCAGTTAATAACCTACGACCAGTAATCTCACAAAGCAATTCAGCTAATTTATTATATGCATACGGTGGGTCTAATAAAATGATATCATAAACCTCATTTACTTCCTGCAAAAACATAAACCCATCACTCATTGTTGTTTTGCTTTGTTTTAAAAGTGAAAGATTAGCAAGATTTTCACTTGCTACTTTAATCGCAAGAGGACTTTCGTCATTAAAATCACACCAAACAGCGCCACGACTGAGCGCTTCAATCCCTAAACTACCACTACCACAGAAAAGGTCCAATACTTTTGCGCCTTGTAGGTAAGGTTGCAGAGAATTAAAGATAGATTCTTTAACTCTGTCTCTTGTTTCTCTTGTTTTTGTTGATGGAACTTCTTTGAGTTTGCGGGATCGGTGATAACCTGCGATAACTCGCAACTTAATCACCACTTTAATAATCGTAGGTAATGCGATTTACTGTTTCTTCATCAAGTTTTTCGAGCATTAAAGTAACTAATTTGACCATCGCATCATAGTCATCTTGGTGAACAATGGAAGTGTGAGAATGTAAATATCTAACAGGTAGACAAAGAGCAATTGAAGGCGCTCCATCTGTTGCGATATGCATCGCACCACCATCTGTGCCACCGCGTTCTAAGAAAGTTAATTGATAAGGAATATTATTGTCTTCACATAGTGATACGACAAAATCACGTAATCCTTTATGACCAACCATACTTCCATCTTTAAACATGATTCCTACACCTTTACCAAGTTGGGTATTTTTATTCCCACCTGGAAAATCATAAGCAATCGTGGTATCAAGTGCAATTCCGATATCAGGGTTAATCTTATGAGACGCCGTTGTAGCTCCTCTAAGACCTACTTCTTCCATGACTGTACCAACACCATAATATACATTCGGATGTGCCTTTTCTTTAAGATTATTCATCACATCTAAAACAGCTGCACAACCAACACGGTTATCCCATGCCTTACCTAGAAGGTATCTTTCATCCGCAAGTGTTGTAAACTCAATATGCGGAGTAATCATATCCCCAGGCTTAATCCCAAGTGCTAAAGCAGCATCCTTATCACTTACACCAATATCAATAAACATATCTTTAATATCAACAGGTTTTTTACGTTCTTCCGGCGTCAATATATGAGGCGCTTTAGCACCAACAACGCCCCGAATAATTTTGCCAGTAGAAGTTGTAATATCAAGTTGTAGCGCAAGTAACACTTGTGACCACCAACCACCCGCAGGGGTAAATTTTACATATCCTTCTTCAGTGATGGTTGTAACCAAAAACCCAACTTCGTCCATATGACCAGCTACCATAATCTTAGGACCATTTTCATTTCCTACTTTTTTCCCGATAATGCTTCCAAGGTTATCATATGAAACTTCCGAAAGTGACTCCATGTGCTCTTTCATATATGAACGCACCTGTCGTTCATTACCTGGAACTGCATTTAACATCGACAATGCTTTTAAATGCTTTGACATAATATACCTCCATCATTAAAATCAACCACATTATAACACAACTTTAATGCAGGTATAAAAAAAATCCTTATTCAGATAAGGATTTTTCATCAAAACGTTCTTCAATCTTCGCAATTTGATTCGCAATGATTTTATCTAAAGTCTCTAAGAAACGCTCAGCTTCCTCATCAGTAATCCCATCCATGAGACTCATCATACACGAATCTTCAATTTCACTTACATCTTTACAGATTTGTTCACTACCTTCTGACAAATAGATATTTCTAACACGACCATCTTGGTCGTTTTGCACGCGATATACCATATCATCACGTTCTAACCGAGAGATAATTCCTGATAAAGTAGCTTTATCAGTGTCCATCTGCATCAATATTTCCTTGGCAGTTATCCCCGGTTCATTATAAATTACACGAAGAACCATAAGTTGTGCATAAGTGACATTCATTCGTTCTAAATGTTTAGCCATCAGTCGTTTGTAAAGCTAACAACTTTTATTAAGCTTATAACTATATTCTTTAATCATGTTTTAC
>CAZZJG010000128.1:0-2767 GCA_964654395.1 uncultured Candidatus Izemoplasmatales bacterium | reverse complement strand
AACATACGCTGCAAGTCTTGCATTAAGTAAAAACATCGCAATAACGATCCCAATAACTTTAAACAAATTGTAAAACACGCTAATAATAACCGTCGTATAAAACTCATTAATGGCATTTGAATCGTTTGTCACTCTTGTTACAAGGGCACCAGCTGGTTTTTGATTCAAAAAAGCTAGGTCATGTTCAATCAAATGTGAAAAAACATCTTGACGAATCTGATAAATAACACTTTGCCCAACTTGATTTAGATAAATAGTTTGTACATAACTTAAAACATTACTAGATACGACAACTAGCGCTAATAATGCAAGAGTCAACATTAAGTTTTCATAGGCAAATGTCCCACTAACTGTCTCAATAGCACTCCCAAGTAAAATTGGTTCATAAACACCTAAAAATACTGAGACAATCATCACGGCAAAAACCAGTGTTATTTTTTTCCATTCTGGCTTTGCGTACCGTAAAAGTCGTAATGTAATTTGTCTATCCGAATATAAATGTTCACGCGAAATATCTTCTTCATGCAACTGCGTTCTAGGAGGCATAATATTCACCCTCCATTTCATCTTCAAGTTTCTGACGCAGAACAATATCACGATACAGCTCACACCGTTCGAACAATTCTTCGTGACTTCCTACATCTTTTATTTGTCCATGATCCAACACAACAATCCTATTAACACCTTTAAGCGTTGAAACTCTATGCGCGATCAATATCGTCGTTTTCCCTTTCCGAACTTCTTTTAAATTGTTAAGAATCGTCGATTCTGTCGATGTATCAACCGCACTAACGCTATCATCTAAAATCATTATCGGTGAATGTTTCATCAATGCTCTCGCAATCGCCACACGCTGTCTCTGACCACCACTTAACGTTACACCTCGTTCTCCAATAACCGTATTATACCCGTCAGAAAACTCAATTATATTATCGTGCACAGCACTTAACATCGCATATTTCTCGACACTTTCACGCGTTTCATTACTGTGTTCAAACGTCAACGAAATATTGTTGTAAATTGAATCAGAGAAAAGAAATCCATCTTGAGGAACATACCCAATACTCTCTCGCACCTTAGATACAGGCAATTTCATTATATCAATATCATCAATAAACAAAGTTCCTTCTTGTACATTGTACATTCGCAATAACAAATCAACTAATGAAGTTTTACCACTACCTGTCTTTCCAATAATACCAACCATTTCACCTGGTTCAATCACAAGCGAAATATTTTTCAACACATCTTTATTTGTCCCAGGATAACGAAACGTTAAATGACGAAATTCAATTTTACCCTTAATTGCATCAATTTCAACTGTATTGTCAGCATCTTTCACTTCTACCTCTTCATCTAAAAATCGCTCAATTCGCTGCAACGACCCTTTTCCGCGACTACGAATATTAATAATTCTACCAAGCGCCATCATCGGCCAAACAAGCATATTAAATAACAAGAAAAATTCAATCAATTTATCATTTGTAAATCCACTAGTCACGCCTAGATTGGACTGATATTTAAGATAACCACCATAAGCGATAAGCAACACAAAAATCAACCTAATAAGCATTGATACTGTAATACGCAATTGTTCCTGTGTTTTTACATAATCAATGTTTTTATAATAAGATTCTCTATTAATTTGGGAAAAAGCATCAATTTCACTTTTTTCTTTCACAAACGCTTTAATAATTCGAATACCACTCAAACTTTCATTAGTGAAATCGCTTAAAGACTCAAACGCTTTTTGTGCTAATTTAAATTTCTCCCTTAATGTACGACCCATCACCATTCCAATAAAGGTAATAAGCAACATCGGAATAGCAGTAAAAGCAGTAAGTAAAGGGTCAATCTTAAACATACGAACAAGGACTATTCCACCCATAAAAAACGTGTCTACTACCATAATCATACCAAAACCAACTGTTCGCCGAATAGCCTCTACATCGTTAGTAAAATAAGCCATCAATCCTCCAACTTTATGATAAGAATAATACCCTTGTGATAACTCTAATGCATGCTTGAACATATCATTTCGCAAACCATAATCAAATCTTCTAGAAGATGTCATAATCGTCATTCGCCACACAAATCGACCGACAACAATAATCGCTACATAAATAGCCATCACCTTCAAAATCTCACCAACACGCACCATATCAATGTCTTTATTAGTCAGCCCAGCAATTATCTCACTAATTTGTGAGGGAATAAGAACTTGAACATAATCAATAATCGCAATCGTGGCAATACCTATTAAAAACCAATGGGCATTCTGAATATAGTATTTATTTATTGACTTACCAAAAATCATTGTTTTTCACCAAACCGATCAAATATCTTTTTAAGCGTAAATAACTCTTCTTCTGATAAAATTTGCGTCATTTTTTCAACCGCTCTTTTACTTTCAAGTTCATTTGTCGATGCCAAGATTTCACCGATCTCAGTCAAAGAAATCAACGTTACTCTCCTATCCGTTTCACTTTTCATCTTCTTTATTAACCCACTGTTTTCAAATGATGTAATAACCTCGTTTACCGTAGGTTTTGACAATTCAAAATGCTCAGAAAGTTCTGTTAAAGTGGTCACTTTTCGTCTATGTATCTCCTTTAAGTATTTAAACCTACTACCCTTTACACGTTCAAAGCGAAGTTCTTTATACACTTCTTCACATGCCGCAAAATACATCCTTAAAAACTTATTAAAGGATAATCGTAATTCTTCTATATCCAATAGCTTCACCACCATTTAGTTTGGTATGTCC
>CAZZJG010000127.1:0-2768 GCA_964654395.1 uncultured Candidatus Izemoplasmatales bacterium | reverse complement strand
CCGCAATCCTGAGTGCTTGAAATGTTTGTTTGGCTGGATGACCCTTTTTACTAAGTTGTTTTTGCGGTAATGACTTCTTAATTATATCAACTAATTGCATTGTTGTTTCTATTGGTCTTTGCGATCTTCTTTTCTCAATTTGTCTTGCGATGCGCTTAGCATTTTTTTCTTCTCCGTATTTATTTAAAATGTATACTAAATCTTGGAAAGAGTACTCATTTACAATATCATACGCTCTAAGGGGAGATGTTGTATCCATTCTCATATCAAGAAATGCATCATGACGATAAGAAAAACCTCGCTCAGGAATATCAAATTGAAAAGATGAAACGCCAAGATCATAAAGTATGCCATCAACTTTTTCTACACCTAGTTCATGTAACTTGCTTACTAAGTTACGGAAATTACTATGGATAATTGTGTATTTTCCTTTAAATTCTTTTAATGCATCGTTTGCTTTTGAAATAGCATACTCGTCTTGGTCAAATGCGTATAAATGTCCTTTATCCAAATATTTTAATATTTGATAAGAATGTCCTCCGCCACCTAATGTGCAGTCTACGTAAATTCCATTTGGGTCAATATTTAGATAATTTATTGCCTCTTGTAACAATACGGATACGTGCGTATACATTCTACCACCTCTATCAGCATTATGATATCATGCATTAAACCTTGTGTAAAAGAAAAACGCTGTATCCAGCGTTTTCTTTTGAAGCGTTATTCTTCGACAACGTCTTCCTTTTGTTCCACGACTACTTTACCGTCGTAATAACCACACTCTTTGCATACTCTGTGAGCAAGTTTCATCTCACCACAATTTGGGCAGATAACCATGCCTGGTACGCTCAGTTTGTAGTGTGAACGACGTTTCCGTTTAGCAGTCTTGGATGTTCTACGAAACGGTACTGCCACTGATGTCACTCCTGTTTGTTCTGATTTTTTGGACTTACTGATGCGTTTTGCTTTTCTAAAACGGTTTGTAAACGAACCATGTCTAAGTCCTCAGCATCCGGACTTACAATTCGCATCGGCTTATCCAATAATATATTAGACCATATTACGGGTAATAAGTCAATAGTAATTCCTTCAATGTAATTTGTTTCTTCATCTTGAAACGTAGTGAAGACTTCTTCTATTTTAAGATCTATAGGATATTCCACTTCAACTAATGTTCTAGCGCATGGTAGTACTAACTTCCCTTGGATATGTAAATCAAACACAAATTCTTCTTGATCAAATATTTCAAAACTACCTGTCACTTTAATTTTTGAAGCACGGATTATATCAGTTCCTGACAAAAACGGAGTAATGTCCACAGTTTCATCAATGTTGTTGTTCCAACGTTCCAGTTTGATCAATTCCTTGATTGTCCACTTCATCTTTGACACCTCCAGATGCATCAATTATACTTGTAGTATAATATAAAGTCAACGGAGGTGCCACTATGAAAGCAACCGGTATTATAGTAGAATACAATCCACTTCATAATGGACACATTCACCATATCAAAGAAACCAAAAAACAAAGTGAATGTGACGTTCTGATTGCTGTTATGTCTTCCCATTTTACGCAGAGAGGGGAGCCAACAATTGTAAATAAATTCACTCGAACAAAATGGGCGCTTTCTGAAGGCGTTGATTTAGTAGTTGAACTTCCGTTTGTTTTAGGTGTGCAAAACGCTGACCGTTTTGCTTACAACAGTGTTTCCTTACTAGATGCTTTGTTGGTTAAAGATATCTATTTTGGTAGTGAATCTGACAATATTTCACATTTACAAAAAATCGCTAATGCTATTGATAGCCTTAACTACCAAAAAAAATTAAAACAATACCTCAACGAGGGTAATTCTTATCCTACCGCAAGTAATAACGCTTTAAAAAAAATATTGGGAGATAATAACTATCATTTTCCTAATGATATTCTCGGTGTGCAGTATATTAAAGCAGGCCAAAAACTTAAATCAAACATTCAGTTTCACACTATTAAAAGGATTAAAAGCGGATATTACGAAGAAATTAATAAAGATACAGATATCCAGAGCGCTTCTGCAATTAGGAAAGCTCTACAAAAAAACGAAAATATTAAGCATTATACGAGCGACCTTGTCGCAAATGACTTGAAAGAAAAAAAACATGTTTTTATTGATGACTTCACTGTTTCTTTGAATACTATTCTTGCCCGGTCAAAGGTTGAAGACTTAGCGCAAATTCACCACGTAACAGAAGGATTAGAACACCGTTTTCATCTACATACTAAATACCAATCTGTGTCATCGTTCATTGATACAATTATCACTAAACGCTACACCATTTCTAAACTACAACGAATGATTGCCTTTATGCTAGTTGGCGTTACAAAAGATGAAATGAGGAAGTATCATCCAAGTTATATCCGTATTCTCGGCATGAGTCCAAAAGGTCAACAATATTTAAACACAATCAAAAAAGATATTTCTTTGCCGCTTTACACAAAAATAAAAGAAGGCTTACACCCGATACTTGATATTGAACTCAAGGTAAGTAAACTATACTCAATCGTGAGTAATGAAGATATTTTTAAAGCAGAATTTAAGCCAGTTATTCAATTAGTATTTTAATTGCTTTTTCACCCAATTCACGTATAATGTCAATTGGGTGATTATTTATGTATACAAAAGAACAAGTAAAAGAAAGAGTTAATCAATTTACTGATCCATCATGTGGCAAAACTCTAGCAGAAACATCCGGCGTCTAACATCACGATATCGATGATGAAAAGCAAGTAGT
>CAZZJG010000126.1:0-2845 GCA_964654395.1 uncultured Candidatus Izemoplasmatales bacterium | reverse complement strand
GTACCTTTTGCAACTTCAATATACATTACACTCCAATAGTTTACTATGGAATCACGACATGTACAAGCAAGATACGCAACCTGATATTTGACATAATCACGTAATTCTGCTTCAAACAAAATATATGCATTTTTTGTCGTTTCAGTTCCATAACCATTAATATGAACATAAGGTAAAACATTACTTGTATCTACTAAATCAGAATCAGATTCACCTATAATACAATTAGGCCCAACACATATTTCTGAACACCCAGTTAACAAAGTCATTACTTGGAAAAGCAGGATAAAAGCAAATACCTTTTTCACTATATCACCTTTTTTCGTTTATCTCTAATGTCATTATAGGGTGTTTAAAAAAAGCATACAACACTAGAAAAGTTTAAAAATCAAAATAAATATCTTATTATTAATGTAACAAACAACTACTTTCTTAACTTTGTAATCGTTTTATATTCAAACCAATTCTGTTATAATGACCACGAAAAAGGATTATGGCAAATGTGAGGTGTGACAATGGCCAAAGAGCATCTAACCGTCCACAAGCTGTTTGAAAATTGGATAAAAAACGCTACCGCTAATATTAAAGAAGAAAAAATATTTCAACAAATAAAGACTTACCTAGTTGATATGCATCCAGATATATGTGGTAAATGCGTCCCGTGTAGAGATGGTGTAATTCGTCTCGAAACAATCATGGATATGTTTATGGAAGGAGTAGTTTCACTTTCTACCCTAAAAGAATTAGAACGTCTTATCATCAATTTACGAGCAAGCAGGTGCAGCGTAGGTTTAGATATTGGTAAAAACTTAGAAATTGCGTTTCAAAATAACTACCACATCTTCTATGATGCTGTCAAGGATTGGGGAAGATAACATGGTAAAACTGACAATTGACGGTAAAACTGTCAAAGCCAAACGAGGATCAACGATACTTGAAGCGGCTAAAGAAGCAGGTATAAAAATTCCCACACTATGTTATCTAAAAGAAATTAACGAGATTGGTTTTTGTCGCATTTGTATTGTCAAAGTAGAAGGAAAACAAGATTTGGTTTCCTCATGCAACACACCCATCAAACGAGGGATGGTAGTTTGTACTGATAATGAAGAAATACGTTTATCACGCAAAGCGACGCTTTCCTTACTTGCATCTTCCCACCGCTTTGACTGTTGGCGTTGTCCTAAAGATGGTATGTGTGAATTTTACGATTTATTAAAACAAGAAGATATTACATTTAATGAGTTTGGCCCAGGTATTGGTAGAACGTCAGAACAAATAATAAGTGAAGGCATTTCAATGGACCTTACAAAGTGTATTTTGTGTAAACGTTGCGTTTCAGTTTGTCAGTCTATTGCTTCTGGTAATGTGTTTTCATTTAACGATGATGATTCTTTAAGACCGGTCGTAAGACCTAAAAGCAATCAGAGCTTTTTCGAATCAGGATGTTTCCAATGTGGGTTATGCATTGCCGCATGCCCCACAGGTACATTATTTGAAACATCATTTATAAATCAGGTGAAAGCATATTTAAGGGATGATAAAAAGAAAGTTGTCGCACAATTAGATAAAAAAATACAAAGTGCACTAGCCACATCTTTTGGATATCTAGAAAACACTCCCATTGAAGAAACTATCGGTAAAACATATGAAGCATTAAGATTACTCGGTTTTGATATAGTTACTAATATAGATCATGGCACTGATTTATTCATTTTTGCAGTCGCAAAAGAGTTGCTTCACAAACAAAAAAAGCCTTTGTTTATAACAAGTTGCTCGTCAACACCTCTATATATTCAAAAACATAAACCAGAGTGGGAAAAAGCATTATCACATGTCAAATCTCCACATCTAATAAACGGTGCATTAATAAAACACAAATTTCTTGATCCCGGCGTAAAAGTAGTAACAATTTCATCTTGTCCTGCGCAAAAAGATGAAATCTCCGCTCCGAATATAGGCATAGCGCAAAAAGATGTTGATGCTGTTTTAACCGTCTCTGAGCTTGTTAGAATGATTAATCAAGCAGGAATTGATTATAAAAAACTAAAAGGAGTCCAAAATCATAAAACTTTTACCACAAACAGTACAATCTATCGCGGAGGTATTTTACAAGGTCTCGCAAACGTGCTTATGGAAACCAAGGAGTCAACAGAACTAATTTTCAAAACGGTTACCAAAACAAAAAATCTACCTATGAAAATAGAAGAAGCAACATTCAAGGTAAATAGACAACTTTATAAGTTTGCTAGAGTGCATGGAGGGAAAATGATAAAACCTCTATCACTAAGAATGAAAAAACAAAAATACGATGTAATAGAACTCCTCCTTTGCCAACAAGAAGGCACATTTGAAGCCCATGAAGACATTAAGCGAATAAACCATATTACTCATGAAAACACACATATTTTAAATAATCCACTTCATAATAAAACAATAGCCAATTTAGATAGTGAAACAATCGATAAGCTTTCCATCTTTGAACAAGGAAGTCATGAAAATATTAAGGAGGGAAGAAGATGATTACTAAACAAAGAGAATATCTTTCACCAAAACAAGTATGGCTTCCCTTAGTTACAAAAAGATATAATATTGCGATAAAACAGGTTAAGATTAATGATCGCGTACAAATTGGTGATGTTCTTTCCCGACAATATGCAGGAAAGCAAATGCGACCAGTAGTTAGCACTGTTTCTGGGAAAATTGTTGATTTTCAGATGAAAATCGATCGTTACAACCAACTGACAGAAAACGTCATTATTGAAACAGATAATACAGGTAACTCAGTCGCTCTTTCCCCACTACAAGGAAACATTTCAACATCTATAATACGTCAACGTCTTATTGA